>CAIVRI010000037.1 GCA_903908265.1 uncultured Pseudomonadota bacterium | reverse complement strand
GCGATTTCCGCCGTCTCGAGGTCGCGGATTTCGCCCACCATGATGACATCGGGATCCTGACGCAGGAACGCACGCAGCGCGGCGGCGAAGGTCAGGCCGACTTTCGGATTGACGTTCACCTGGTTGACGCCTGGGAGGATGATTTCGGCCGGATCTTCGGCCGTCGAGATGTTCGTATCCTCGACGTTGAGGATGTTCAGGCCGGTATAGAGCGACACCGTCTTGCCCGAGCCGGTCGGGCCGGTGACCAGAATCATGCCCTGCGGCTTTTTCAGCGTTGCGAGGTACAGTTCTTTCTGAAAGGGTTCGTAGCCCAGTGCGTCGATGCCGAGCTGTGCGCTCGATGGGTCGAGGATACGCATCACGACCTTCTCGCCGAAGATGGTCGGGCAGGAGCTTACGCGGAAATCGATCGAGCGCGTCTTCGAGAGGCGCATCTTGATGCGACCATCCTGCGGGACTCGACGCTCGGCGATATCCAGGCGTGCCATGACCTTGATACGGGCGGAAATTTTCGGTGCGAGCTGTACGGGGGGTTGGGCCAGTTCTTTGAGGACGCCGTCCACGCGCAGGCGCACTCGGTACATTTTCTCGTACGGTTCGAAGTGGATGTCCGAGGCGCCCCGGCGGATCGCATCGAGCATGACCTTGTTCACAAAGCGGACGATCGGCGCATCTTCGACGTCATCGCGAGAGACCGTCTCCGCATCGAGTTCGTCGCCACCCGAGGTGTCGAGTCGCTCCAGATCCAGATCGCTCTCGCCGAGCGAACGCATGGACGTGTCGACCTGCTCAAGGACCCGGGCGAGGGCCCGTTGCAGCTTGTCGTCCTCGACGACAATCGGCTCGACCTGCAGTGCGGTCGAGAACCGGATCTCGTCGAGGCCGTGGAGATTGGTGGGATCGGATACGGCGACGAACAGGCGGCGGCCCCGACGGGCGAGCGGCAGTATCCGATTCTTCGCCAGCACCTTTTCGGGGACGAGCCGGACGACATCGAGGTCGATGGTCATGCCGTCGAGGTCCATGACGGGGGTGCCGAACAAGCTGGCCGCGGTCGTGGCCAGTTCGCGGGCATCGACCAGCTGACGGCCGACCAGATAGGTGACCAGGCTCTGGTGGGCCTCACGCGCGCCCTTGATAGCGGCATTGAGGGCGTTCTCATCCAGCATGCCGGTGTGCACCAGCCGTTCCGGCAGCCCGCCGCCGTTGCCGCGGGCGAGGGCCGAAGTGACTGAGAGTGCGCTGTCTGCCATGGAATCGGGCTGCCTCAGGGCGGGTGGGCAGGGTCGCCACCCGGTGGGAAGTTATATAACAGAATCTGCCGCGCATGCTCTCACGCGCAACCACTGACTACCCGTGATGGGGGTCACATCGCCAAAAAGAAAGGCCCCTCTTTCGGAGGGGCCTCTCGGTTTGCAAAACGACGCGCTGGGTTACTTGCAGGTCGATGGCAAGTACTTGGTAGCGAGGTCCGTGTCTGTAGTATTGGTCGAACCCTTGCCGTTCAGACCGCAATACCAAGCCACAGAGCCACCGGACGCATCAGCCGTAAATGCCAGCTTCTTGCCGCGAATATTGGTGTTGGAGTTCTTATTGTCGAAGGTCACAACCAAATCAGCCGCCGTGGTCGACAGCACGGTGGAGCCTACTGCTACGGACGCTACATATTTGCCGGAATAGGTGGTCACGACGCCGGCCGCATCCGCGCCCACGAAGGTGCCGTTGGTCTGGTAGAACTCGGCCAACTGCTGCTCGGCCGGACCGACGACGTTGATCGCTTCTGAAACCTGCGCACGGACCGTATTGTCCATGAACATCGGGATGGCGATCGTGGCAAGGATGCCGATGATGGCGATCACGATCATCAATTCGATCATCGTGAAGCCTTTCTGAATCTGGCTGCGCATGGGTGAGCTCCTCAAGAGGGAAATATTGAGTCGGAATTGGGCGAGTGGCATGCCATTTGGCGATGGGGTGACGGTAGACCAATCCGCAGCGCCAAACTGTGAAGTGCCGCAAGACTTTTGCACGGAACGTACCTGTTCCTTTTAACATAAAACGGATTCTGATCCCTAGTGGGGCGTACTCGCGCGGGGTGGGAACCGCCAGACGGGCAAGGATTTCCCTTTGCCACACCTCGCGCCATGCCGCACAATAATGCGTTGCAACAAAATGACGGTTCGCCTAAGCGCGAGAGGCAAGATGAATCTGCACGAATATCAGGCGAAAGAACTGTTTCGGCGCTATGGCGTCCCCGTCCCGGCCGGTCAGGTCGCGGCGACGCCGGCGGCGGCGGTCAAAGCCGCCAAAGCGCTAGGTGGGTCCATTTGGGTCGTCAAAGCCCAGGTCCATGCAGGTGGCCGCGGTAAAGCCGGTGGCGTGAAGGTCTGTAAGACCTTGGACGAGGTCGCTGCGGCGACCACTGCGCTGATCGGCCAGCGTCTCGTGACCAAGCAGACCGGACCGGAGGGGTTGCCCATCCATCAGGTCTACGTCGAGGTCGGCTCGAAGATTGAGCGGGAGCTCTATCTGAGCCTGCTGTTGAACCGTGACCGTAGCCGGCTCGCTTTTGTGGCCTCGGCCGATGGCGGCATGGACATTGAGGAGGTCGCCGAGCATACGCCTGAGCGCATCCTCAAGGTCGAGCTGCACCCGTCGGTCGGGGTGTCGGGCTATCAGTGCCGTGAGTTGGCCTTCGGGCTGGGTCTTGCAGGCACGCAAGTGGCAGCTTTCGAAAAGGTCATGCGCGGCATGCTCGCGTTGTACCTCGCGCATGACGCGGCGCTCATCGAAATCAACCCGTTGATCGTGACGGCAGACGGCGATGTGTTGGCGCTTGATGGCAAGATCAACATTGATCCTAATGCTGTTTATCGGCAGCCGGAGATCGCCAAATACCGCGATACCACACAGGAAGATGCGCGCGAGGTGGAGGCCTCGAAGTATGACCTCAACTACGTCTCGCTCGACGGCGACATCGCCTGCATGGTGAATGGCGCGGGCCTAGCGATGGCCACCATGGACCTGATCAAGCTGCATGGTGGGCATCCGGCCAACTTCTTGGATGTGGGCGGTGGCGCCACCAAGGAACGGGTCACGGCGGCCTTCCAGTTGATTCTCTCCAATCCGAACGTGCAGGCGATCCTCGTTAACATCTTCGGCGGAATCGTCCGTTGCGACATCATCGCCGAGGGGATTGTGGCCGCTGTGAAGACGGTCGGCGTGCAGATTCCGGTGATCGTCCGTCTGGAGGGCACCAATGCCGAACTTGCGCGCGCACAGCTCGCCGCGAGCGGACTCGCCATCACTGCGGCGAGCGACCTTACTGATGCTGCGACCAAGGCCGTGCGCCTGGCCGCAGGCCGCTAGGAACTTTGTATGAGCATTCTCCTTTCGAAGAAAAGCCGAATCATTGTCCAAGGCTTCACCGGTAAGCAGGGCACCTTCCACTCGGAACAGTGCATTGCCTATGGCAGTCAGTTGGTCGGCGGTGTGACCCCAGGTCGGGGTGGCCAGACGCATTTGGGTCTGCCGGTATTCAATACCGCCCATGACGCGGTCCGGGCGACCGGTGCGGACGTCAGCATGATCTATGTGCCGGCGGCAGGCGCTGCGGATGCGATTCTCGAGGCGGCAGACGCCGGCATCGGCCTGATCGTCTGCATCACCGAGGGCATTCCGGTGAATGACATGATCCGCGTCAAGGAAGCCCTAAAAGGGTATGCCACGCGGCTCGTCGGACCGAACTGCCCCGGTGTGATCACGCCGGGGCAAGCGAAGGTCGGCATTATGCCGGGCTTCATCCACAAGCCCGGCAAGATCGGCATTGTGTCGCGCTCTGGCACGCTGACCTACGAAGCCGTGTTCCAGACTACGCGCCTTGGGCTTGGTCAAAGCACGTGTGTGGGGATCGGTGGCGACCCGGTGCGTGGCATGAATTTCGTGGACGTTCTGGCCTTGTTTCAGGCCGATCCGCAGACCGAAGGCATCATCATGGTGGGTGAGATCGGCGGC
>CAIVRI010000036.1 GCA_903908265.1 uncultured Pseudomonadota bacterium | reverse complement strand
CGCCGACATTCGTCGAGCTCGGAACGCTGTCCGATGGCGGATCGCGTTGCGATTTGCGCCTGAACCTCGGGCGCGGGGTGGTTCTGCATCTGACCTGCGGCTGATGTTTTTCGCCGAGGGCCAGATCCGGGTCCATCTGTACGGCGAGCCGACGGACATGCGCAAGAGCTATGACGGCCTGCAGGCGCTGGCACGCCACGCGATGCAGCGTGACCCGCTCGATGGCGCGCTGTATATCTTCGTGAACCGCCGCGGTTCGCAGATCAAGGCGCTGTACTTCGATCGCAGCGGCTTCTGCATCTGGGGCAAGCGACTCGAGGCCGGACGGTTTATCAGCGACTGGTCGAAGGTCCGCACGCGGGAGATGGACTGGACGGGCCTCAAGCTCCTGCTGGAGGGCATGGAAGCGCGTCAGGTACGCAAGCGATTTGCGCTGCCATCGGCAGTAAAACACTATAAATAAAGCACTTTTGCTGTGCTATTTGCTAGAATGGCCAGCATGGAAAGCGCTGCATCCACGAGCTCGACAACCACCGCCGACGTGACGGTGATGAGCGCGCAAGTCGCTGCTCTGATGCGCGCCAAGGATGAGCAGATAACGGCGCAGGGCGAACAGATCGCCGCCTTGAAGCACCAGATCGAGTGGTTCCGACGCCAGATCTTCGGTCAGAAGAGCGAGCGGCGGTTGGTGGAGGATGCGCAGCAGATCTCGCTCGGCGAGATCGTGGACCAGGGCTCGGCGCCGACCCCGATGCGCCGGGTGGTGGCGCAACACACACGCGCCGTGAGCAAGACCAAGGACGAGGGTGAAAGCCTGCCGTTCTTCGATGCCACCCAGGTGCCGATCGAGACCATCGAACTGCCCGTCCCGGCGGCCATCGCCAACGAAGCCTACGAGCGTATCGGGCAAAAGATCACCTACCGCCTGGCCCAGCGTCCGGCAGCCTACGTGGTGCTCGAGTACATCCGTCCACTGCTGAAGTTGCGCGACAGCGGCCGGCTGGTCACGACGCCCGCGCCCGGCGGCGTGATCGAGGGCAGCCGGGCCGATGTCAGCTTCCTGGCCGGCATGCTGGTCGACAAATACCAGTACCACCAACCGCTGTACCGCATCCACCAGCGCCTCACGGGGAACGGCTTTACGCTCTCCCGCCCCTGGCTCACGCAACTGGGCCAGCAGTCCATCGCGCTGGTGGAGCCGATCTACCAGGCCCAGTTGGCCTCGATCAAGCAGAGCCGCGTCATCACCATGGATGAGACACCGATCAAGGCCGGCCGGGAAGTCCAGGGCAAGATGCGCACCGCCTGGTTCTGGCCGGTGCACGGCGAGCAGCAGGAGATCTGCTTCCCGTATGCCCCCACGCACCAGAAAGAGCACATCTTCAAGATCCTGGGCCGGCGCTTCTCCCCGGACACGGTATTGCTGACCGATGGCAACGACTCCTACGCCCGCTATGCCCAGGTGGTCGGGGTTGATCATGCCCAATGTTGGGCGCACGCCCGCAGGGACTTCTTCGAAGCCAAAGACTACGAGCCAGACCGTGCCGAGCACGCGCTCGAACTCATTGCCAGGCTCTACGCGATCGAGGATGAGATCCGCGAGCGTGCGCTCGTCGGCGACGCCAAGCGCTGGTACCGGCTCGAACACAGCAAAGCGGTCACTGACGTGTTCTTCCACTGGGTCGAGCGGGAACTGCACGCCGATGCCCTGAAGGCCAAGACGCCGTTGACCGGCGCGCTGGCCTATACACACAAGCGCCGGGCTGGGCTCGAGCTGTTCCTCGATGATCCTGACCTGCCGCTGGACACCAATCATCTGGAGCGCGGCTTGCGTGTCATCCCGATGGGGCGCAAAAACTGGTTGTTCTGCTGGACCGAGCTCGGCGCCGAGCATCTCGGCATCATGCAGAGCCTCATCGTCACCTGCCGACTGCACGGCATCGATCCCTACACTTACCTGGTCGATGTGCTGCAGCGGGTCGGCATACACCCCGCCAACCGTGTTGCTGAGCTGACGCCGCGCCTGTGGAAGCAACACTTCGCAGACAACCCGCTGCGATCGGCCTTGCATACCATGCCGACGCCGTAAACTACGTCGCGGACTTACCGCTTACGCTTGGAAAGCCGCTCGCCCCCCCCGCTAGACAAATACACTGATCTCGCCGCTAGGGGTGTGATCGGCGGACGCTTACAGATCGGTATCGCTAAACGGTTCTGCTCCTTACGGGTTAACACGCGTCCACGAGAATGGCCCAAACGCAGTTTTCGGATCATCCGCATAGTGAACAGCGCTGCTACTGCACCCAACCTCGTTTGCGTTCATCGACGCCAACGGTACGGTAATTCAAGCCACGGCCTAGTACTGGAGTTATCTTTGGTACGCCACTTAGACACCCTGTAAGCAAGCTGTATAGCGCGAGCCGTTAAGGGCGTTTTGCCTGTTCCGCTAACAGGGCGTCGATTTTGGTTGTAAACGCTCCGATCGGTTGCGCGCCAGAAACCTGGGTCCCTGAGAAGCCTGCCTCGTTTCGCTCGGCGATAATAAATCCAGGTGTGCCGTTGACACCTAGCTGCTCCGCTTCCGCGATATCCGCTTCAATCATCTTCATGGTAGCGGGGTTGGCCAGGCAGATATCAAAGATTGCAAGATTGACGCCCGCTTGTAACGCGACTGTCCGAGAAAGATCTTTGGAGATGCTCGGCGCCATAAAGAGACCGCTAAAAACCGGCCAGAATTTACCTTGTGCAGCTGCACACCGAGTGGCCAGCGCTGCAGGCATGGCCTCGTCGTGAAAGTTCAATGGCAAGTCTCGTATGACATAGCGAACTTTGCCGGTATCGATGTACTGGGCTTTTAATGCTGGAAAGGTTTCATCATGGAATTTTTTGCAGAAAGGGCATTGATAGTCCGTGAACTCAAAGACGGTCACGGGTGCGTTGGGCACGCCCAGGCTGATGTCCGCGAAGTCCTGTGCTTTGACTACCACTGTGCGATCCAAGTCTACTGCCTTTTCTGGGATTTTCTGTTGCTCACTCAATAGCTGCTTGATGTCGCGCAGGTTGGCGATAATTTCGTTGCCCTGTGATGCGCTCAAACCGGCAACACCGGTTTGAGCGGCGCACCCAACAACGCAAAAGGCACTCATCATCACGACTAAGCTTAAAGACTTCACGCTCACTCCAAAGGGTATGAACCGATGATAACCCGGTCAACGAACATGATCATATCCGCTTAAAAAGCAGGATGGCCAATAACAAGAAAGAAATAATGCAAAAGCAGTCTCAGCATTGGTCATCATGCAGGTCAAGGTGTGCCCTAATGATAAGACACGCAGCGAAGGATCTAAGCAGCGCCTTGGTCTTATCAGAGACGCCGCGCCGGTTGCATTCACCGTGTTCGCGCAGCGGGTTACGAACTATCTAGACTACGTCCCAACGCGAAACTTGGGCTACTCTGGAGCTACGACTGCTGCCGGAGTTTGACCGACGACAGACTCCGCTAGAAATTGTTGCCCAACTATGCCAGCCTACGCGTAGCATCGGGCACCCGACCGCTAGAATGCTTAGGAGTCACTGCTTTACGGCCGCGGGCGTTGCTAAACACCCGTGCGTTATGCAGTTTCTTGCGGCACCGTTCTCAACACGAATTCCTGAGGAGAGGCAATGAACATCAACTCGAAAAGATGGGCTGGCATAATATGCGCAGTTATCTTCCAGGCCGGTTTGGTCACGGATGCCTTTGCAGGTAACACCCTGTACGCTGGCGATTTCTTTTGGACCGCATCCCAGATGTCTACGCTTGGGGCGCCACCCACCGGCCAAGGCTGCCCCTCCAATGCCGACGCCTCGAAAACGATGTTGGTGGCGGGCATGTGCTACTCGCCTTGTAGCGCGGGCCATACATGGGACGGCGCTTTGAGTTGCGATAGCACCAGCTGCTCCAATGTGACCGCGTGCGGCTTGTGCACGACTGGCGGCGTTTGCAGCACGAGTGGCGGAGCTTGTCATTCTACTACAGCAAAATGTACGACGAAATGTAGTAAAGCGGGTGTCTGCGGCACGTCGTGTTCAGGGGGGGGCACTACGTGCGATCCGATTGTTACTAATTGCACCCCGATTGTTACTACTTCGTGTGACTGCACCACCACTAATATGTGTGTGATTACTGATATCCAACCCATTGGCGTGGGTGTTGCACAGAAGTATAGCTGCAGCCCTGGGTACGAATTGCACGCGTTGTCCTGCTATACGCCTTGTCCAGATGGTTGGGGTTTTGTTGCCGGCGTGTGTTGGTCTAGAGGTTTAACCTCGCCATCAGGTGCCGGAATGGTTGTCTGTGGGGCGGGAATTGCAAGGTCACAGGCAGCCTGCAACTCCGTGATTGCTAACCAAACTGCTTCGGTAACCATGACTGGCTTAGCAGCAGTACCAGCGAGCGTCTATGCCGACCTGATGAGCGTCGTAACAAAAAGCGCAACGGATTTGGCCATATTCGCAGAAGAGCTCGCGTCGGACGCAACACTGGTAGCAGAGCGAGGTTCGTCATTTGGCAGCTTTAGTGGCGCAGATTTGACTGAGCTTGCAGATGACATGATGGCCGGTAAAGCGGGAACCCAAGGTTCCAAGGCATCGTCTTCATCGCTATACAATTCGTTATTCGACCCAGCCACGCAAGATTACTTTGCGAGTCTTGCCACTAGTGCGTCAAAAAAGGGGGGCGCTTTCATGACACCGATGCAGGTCGTACAAATGCAGACTATTCTGGCGAAAAGCCCGGAAGGCAACCTGATCCTGGCAGTGGCAAAATCCGGCGGTGCTACTGCAAATAGCTTCGGCTTCATTAATACAGTCGCGCTCTTTAATGGGCAGTTGAGCGGCTATGACCAGTATGCCGCTTCTATAAATTTCATCCGCGGGACGTTGAGCATGATCACTATGCTCGCCCTTCCGGTCATGATTTTTGAACTAGTTAACGGGAAAGTTCCTAGCCAAGCGGAAGCGCTGGCCTTTTCTGCTATGTACGCGATTTCATCTTTCATGTATCCGGTTGCAACATACTAATAAAGCGGGTGAGCTTAATACGCTCGCGTAGCCCATTGATGAGGTCAATGGGCTACTCTGCTACTTCCGATCACAAACTCGCCATCGCACGAATGGTGGTCGGGGCGGGTGTCGTTATGTTGGTCATCGGCCAGTTCGTGCTAAATGCGGGAGGCGCAACACAGAGGCATGAGGCGTCTTTCCCTCGAGTCCTTCAGAGCACTTGACGAGGCATCTCGCGCGTGCAAAGCGTAGCCTAAGGTAACCGGCAACTACGCGGCGTAACGGTCGAGCTTTGCCTGCGCCGGACAACGCTACTCGTGTATTTCATTGGAGTGTTCTGAGGTCGAGGCCTTGTCGCAACGAGGCCGGGTGGTCATTAGTGCTTGCGTCAACGGAAGCGCAGGACCCCGACACGCGCCAGCGCAGCACACCTCGTCCGTGCAAGGCTAAGGATAGCGCGCGTCGGAGCGGCGGGAGGAGCACCAGACAGTGGCTCCTGCAGAATTTCCTGAGTTCGGGGCCACCCGATTTCCTCAGTTGGCGACTGGGGCCAATCCCAAGCAATGACTGACCGTAGCAAGCCGGCAAGTCAGTCGCACTCCCTGCGTGCGACGCCCGCTGCCAGTGTCAAGACTTGGGATAGCTGCATCACCACCTTCATCCGCTGGGCACCGGTCAGGCCGCGAAGTTCGGTGGAATCGAAGGCTATGTTGACCTGGCGGGTTCGTACCGGTGGCACGTAAGGTCTCTTGCGGGATTTTTGTGGCTCGTTCATCCTCGTTCACCTGTGCGACTGCGACGGGAGCGCCGCTCTGGGAGTTTCGCCGCACTCCGCGCACCAGGAATAATCGATGCAGACCTCGCAGGGCCGCTGTGGCGGCAGCACTTCGCAGGCAACCCGCTGCGATCGGCCTTGCACACCATACCGACGCGGTAAGCTACGTCGCGGACTTCACGATTACGGGTTGGCGCCTTGGCCAACTGCATTACGGCCGCGCAGTTGTATCTCGTTCCCACCGCGGCTCCTGCATCGTTCCTGTCGTAACGCGCCGCGGTCGAGTCCAAGATTCAGGAGTTTTTGACGGCATGAGTGATCTGTTGCAACGGGGATTGCATGCGGGTGAACGGCGTCTACGCCGGGCTGCACTAGGGTTTGCACAGGGCGCCTTTCTGCAAGCACAAGCGCGTGCAGAATTGCTGCGCAGGCTAGAACCGATGCAATTAAAGCCAGCCAAAGTACTGGATCTGGGCGGCGGGCCGGGCCTCGGCGCGCGCGCTCTCGCCCAGCGCTACCGTCAGTCGTCGGTCGTGCTCGTCGATAGTTCTGAAGCCATGTTGGCGAGCGCCGTCCGTGCCCGAGGCTGGTGGCGCCGCTTCGAGTGTGTCCGGGCCGACGCGACCGCCCTGCCCTTTGCAGATGCCAGTGTGGACCTCGTCGTTGCAGGGTTTTTATTGCCTTTCTTGACGACCCCCGCAGCGTTATTTGCAGAGGTACGGCGGGTCCTTCAGCCGCGCGGCTACTTTGCCTTTACCACGGTGGGTGCGGTGACCTTACGGGAGCTGCGCCACGCCTTTGCTAGCGTCGATAATCAATCGCACGTGAATGAATTTCCTGATTTTTTGGATATCGGAGACGCACTCACGAGCGCTGGGTTCGTCGCGCCCGTCCTCGATGCCGATCGGCTGACCGTCACCTACGAGTCTTTGGCAGATGTCTGCCGAGACTTGCGCGCGGCCGGCGCCAGTCCGCCGACCCATGGACGGTCTAGTTTGACCGGTGCGCGCCGGTGGGCGGCAGCTACGGCCGCGTTCGAGGCGGCGCGCGGCGCGGACGGACGGATTCCGGTGACCTGTGAGTTGGTTTATGGCCAAGCATGGTGCCCCGATGGCGACGCGACCCGTGCTACTGCTGGTGGCCACGAAGTGGTGGTGCCCTTGACGCGCTTACGCCGTCGCTGAGGGTTGCGGTGCGTCCCATGACGTCGTCTGTGCCAGGTCAAGCACAGATCAGCAGATCCTTGCATCCGACAGAATATGCAGCGTTAATCGCCAAAAGTGGCACGATTAGTGTCGATAATCTGAGAAAAATATTTTCAGAACACAGCCACTACCTGTGTGCCTGAGGGTCTAGAGCCGGACGTCCGATCCCTCCTTGCGATGGGCGCTTCCTCCTCGGGGTGGGAGGCAGTGCTTTGGCCCCGGTGCGGTCTGCCGGCGCTTTTGTGTTTCGTAAAACGCAATACCGATCGAATGGTGTTTTCACGACACTGGCCGACGGGTACACTGCGCCACCCCCGCGGGGGGTCTCTAGTCGTTTCCGTAAGGAGTGGCGACTGGGCTAGCGAAATAGGCGCTATCCGCTTGCGGGTAGGGCGTCGGCGTACCGGTAGCGGCTTCGGTCGTTGCTGCTGTTTTGGGGACCGGCTTGGCGCGAGGCGACCGCTCGCTCGGGCCGCGGTAATATTCACAGCATTAGACGACAGCGTGAAGAGGCCTCGATGTTGAACCGAAAAGTGTTGAGCGCGCTAGGCGTGCTGCTCGGCGCCGCGCCTGCGGTCGCGTATGACAGTAGTTACAACATGCCTGTCGGCGTCACCCAGATCGCGCGCGAAGTGCATAGCCTGCATATGATCGTATTCTGGATCTGCGTCGCCATCGCGGTGGCCGTATTCGGTGCGATGATCTACTCGATCATTGCCTTCCGGAAGTCCAAGGGCGCCGTTGCCGATACCACGATGTTGCACTCGACGATCGTGGAAGTGATCTGGACGACCATTCCCGTCTTGATCCTGGTGGGCATGGCGGTTCCCGCAGCCAAGACGCTGGTCCGTATGGACGATACGCGCAATGCGGAACTCTCAATTAAGATCACGGGCTACCAGTGGAAATGGCAGTACGAGTATCTCGGCAAGGGAATCTCGTTTTACTCGACCCTTGGCGCGGAATCGAATTACGCGCGGCAATTGCACTCCGGCATTGATCCAAACACCGTCAAGGACTATCTGCTCGAGGTGGACCACGAGGTAGTGGTGCCGGTTGATACCAAAGTCCGCCTGCTGCTGACCGCGAACGACGTCATTCACTCGTGGTGGGTCCCTGATTTTGCGGTCAAGAAAGACGCGATTCCTGGATTCATCAACGAGGCTTGGTTTAAGTCCGAGAAAATCGGCCACTACACTGGTCAGTGCACGGAACTGTGTGGCCGTGATCACGGCTTCATGCCGATCGTGGTGAACGTCGTGTCCAAAGAAGACTTTGCACGGTGGGTCGCGGACCAACAGGCGGCAGCGAAGGCCGCCGCCGAAGGCGCAGCGCCTACCGCTACCACTGCTACGACGATTGCTCCCGCGGCTTCCGCCGCGGCGGCGCGCTGAACGGATTCGAGGAGTTCGAGACCATGGCACACGCTGATACTCACGCCGCCCACGACCATGACCACGACCACAAGCCGTCGGGTATCGGCCGCTGGCTGTTTGCGACCAACCACAAAGACATCGGTACGCTGTACTTGCTGTTCGCCCTGCTGATGTTCTTCATCGGTGGTGCGATGGCTTTGGCCATTCGCGCTGAACTGTACAAGCCAGGACTGCAGTTTTTTGATCCGGGTTTCTACAATTCGCTGCTAACAAGCCATGCGCTGGTCATGATCTTCGGTGCGGTGATGCCCGCGTTCGTGGGTCTTGCGAACTGGATGATCCCGTTGCAGATCGGCGCGCCGGATATGGCGCTGCCGCGCATGAATAACTACAGTTTCTGGATCCTGCCGTTCGCATTCACGCTGCTGCTGTCGTCCTTCTTCACGGCTGGTGGTGGTCCTGCCGGTGGTTGGACGCTGTATCCGCCGCTATCGCTGCAGGCCGGCGATAGCTTCCCATTGACGATCTTCGCGATTCATATGATGGGCGCTTCCTCGATCATGGGTGCGATCAACGTGATCGTGACCATCATGAACATGCGCGCGCCCGGCATGACACTGCTGAAGTTGCCTCTGTTCTGTTGGACCTGGTTGATTACCGCGTACCTGCTCATCGCGGTGATGCCGGTGCTGGCGGGCGCTGTCACCATGCTGCTGACAGACCACTATTTTGGCACCAGCTTTTTCAACCCGGCCGGTGGCGGCGACCCGGTGATGTTCCAGCACATCTTCTGGTTCTTCGGGCATCCCGAGGTCTACATTCTGATTCTGCCGGCCTTCGGCATCGTGTCCGAGATCATCCCGACTTTCGCGCGCAAGCCATTGTTTGGCTATGACGCGATGGTCTATGCGACCGCATCCATCGCCTTCCTATCGTTCATCGTGTGGGCGCACCACATGTTTACGGTGGGAATGCCGCTCGCCGGCGAAATGTTCTTCATGTTGAGCACAATGCTCATCGCGATTCCAACTGGCGTTAAGGTCTTTAACTGGACCGCCACCATGTGGAAGGGTTCGATGACCTTCGAGCCGCCGATGCTGTTCGCTCTGGCTTTCCTGTTCCTGTTCACGATCGGTGGCTTCTCAGGCCTCATGCTGGCTATCGCGCCTGCTGACTTCCAGTATCAGGACACGTACTTCGTGGTCGCGCACTTTCACTACGTGCTCGTGCCGGGCGCTGTATTCGCCATCATGGCCGCGGTCTATTACTGGTTGCCGAAGTGGACCGGCCACATGTACAACATGCGGCTCGCCAACTGGCACTTCTGGGTGTCCACGGTTTCGGTGAATGTCCTGTTCTTCCCGCAGCACTTCCTTGGCCTCGCCGGAATGCCGCGCCGTATCCCGGACTACAGCACGCAGTTCACGGACTGGAATATGGTGTCCTCCGTGGGCGGGTTCGTGTTTGGCTTCTCGCAGATTCTGTTTGTCATCCTGATTTGGCAGTGCGTCCGCGGTGGCGCGAAAGCGACGGACAAGGTGTGGGATGGTCTGTCTCATGGACTGGAGTGGACGGTGCCCTCGCCGGCGCCTTACCACTCTTTTGACACTCCCCCAGAAGTGCATTGAGTAAGCCTGTGACGAAGCAGATGCCAGCCTCGGATGTACGCGCGCGCAACCGACGCCTAACGCTTGCGTTGTTCTTGCTCGCGGCAGGCGTTTACGCGGCGTTTATCGCGATGTCGATCTGGCGCGCGAAAGGCTGACATGGCAGCGCCGCGCAGACATCGCGCGCTCATTGGGCGCTTGTTGCTGTTTACGGCAGGCAGTTTCGCGTTCGGCTTCGCGCTCGTGCCACTGTATAGCGTGCTGTGCAAAGTGTGGGAGACAGGCAATCGGTGGTATGGCACCCAAACCGCACAGGCCTCGGTCATCGAGCAGCCGGACGCGGCTAGGGTCGTGACCATCGAGTTCATCGGCACTGTGGCGCATGCGGGCGAATGGGAGTTTGCGCCCACTGCCAATACCCTGAAGGTGCATCCGGGGAAATTGTATGAGGCCACGTTTCACGCCAAGAACCTGACTGGACATGCGGTAGTCGCGCAGGCTGTGCCCAGCATTGCGCCGCAGAGCATCGCGCATTACTTCAAGAAGACGCAGTGCTTCTGTTTTGAACCGCAGAAGTTTGCGACGGACGAATCGCGAGAGTTGCTCATCCGCTTCATCGTGGATCGGGAGTTGCCGGCGGACGTCGATCGAATCACGCTGTCTTATTCATTTTTTGATTTGCCGTCGCAGACGGCGGCGAATCGTTGATACCACTGACACCCTACACCTGATTTAAGCAGGAATGACCATGGCGAACGCACACTCCAACGACAAGTACTACATACCGCACTCGAGCCCGTGGCCCTTGCTGGGGTCTGTTTCCCTGTTTGTGCTGATGGCAGGCGCGGCACTAACCGTTGACGGAAGCCCTATGGGTTCATCAGTACTTGGGGCCGGCTTTTTGCTGCTGTTTGCTTTGCTGTTCTTTTGGTTTCGCACTGTCGTTAACGAAAATCAGGCCGGTACCTACAACCTAGGCGTTGATCAATCCTTCCGTATGGCGATGCGTTGGTTCATCTTCTCGGAAGTCATGTTTTTCGCGGCGTTCTTCGGCGCACTGTTCTACGTCCGTGAACTGGCCCTACCGTGGCTCTCGGGGACGGGCGCCAAACATCTGGCGGGTGACCTGCTGTGGCCGCAATTTGGTGGCGGCTGGCCGACCAACGGCCCGCAGGCCTTGGGCCCCAAGGGCGACAGCAGCACCTTCGAGACGATCCCAGCGCTAGGCGTGCCGTTACTGAACACGTTGCTGCTGTTGAGTTCGGGCGTGACCATCACGATCGCGCACCACGCCTTGCGTGCCGGGAAGCGTGGCGTTCTGAAGTTGTCGCTCGCAGCGACCTTTATCTTGGGCTTTATTTTCGTGTACTTCCAAGGCTCGGAATACCACCACGCGTATACCGAACTGGGACTGACACTCGGTACGGGTATTTACGGTTCGACCTTTTTTATGCTGACCGGGTTTCATGGTCTGCACGTCACCATTGGCGCCATCATGCTGCTGGTGATCTGGCTGCGCGTGATGAGCGGGCACTTCACGCCCGAACGCCACTTCGCGTTTGAGGCGGTGGCCTGGTATTGGCACTTCGTTGACGTTGTATGGTTGGGCCTCTACATCTTCGTTTACTGGATGTAGGTTGCTTGCAGCGCATACGGCGTTGGCGGCCGTGCTCGCTCGGTCACCGGCAACGGTGCATTAGTAACGTGGGTACGCCGGGGCACTGGGCCTTGGCGGCGCCGGTCGTTGGATACCGAAGAGCCATCACCGCGCTAGCGGCCGGCGTGCCTGAGAGGCCGGCTCAGCCTCTGACGGACGTAGGCGCGGCCTCAGTGGCCGATGCCATGCGGTGTAATCCAGCCTTGATGGGCGGCAAGTAGCAGCACCAGTAGCAGGGCGATGGACAGGCCGATACGCCAAGTCAGTGCGCGAACGGTTTTGCCCGGGTCGCCTTTGCCACCGGTAAGGTGGAAAATAGCGTTGCCGAGGCTGAACAGTATGGCGAGCAACAATAGGATGACGACAGTTTTGAACCAAGCCACGATAGATCCTCCGATGACGGGGTCATTATAAGTGGGCCGGTTCACGTTCTCTGTGCGATTGTGGCCGACCGTCATGGCAGCCTTCGGCCTCCTGGTGTTGGCCGGACTCGGGACTTGGCAGGTCCAGCGCGGTTTGGAAAAGGAGGCGCTGTTTCGTGCATTTGCTCGTGGCGATGGGCCGGCGGTGCCCTATCAGACAAACCAAGCCCAAGCACGGTATGCGCGTGTCCAACTCGCAGGGCGCTATGACGCCGAGCGGCAGATTCTCCTCGATAACATGATCAAGGATGGCGTGGTGGGCTACCGTGTGCTGACGCCCTTGCATACGGCGCAGGGCACGGTCCTGGTCGATCGGGGTTGGCTGCGCGCGCCGCCCCGGCGGGACCAATGGCCGGTGGTCACGGTTTCGGATGCGCGGCGTACGGTGGCGGGACGCCTCGACGCCTTACCCCGAGCGGGCCTCCGGCTGGCAGCCGCGGATGGGGAGGGCTGGCCGCGTCGATTGTCTTACCCGGATATAGCCACCGTGCAGCGGATCTATGGTCAAGCCGTGGACCCGCGCATCATCCTGCTGGATGCGGATGCGCCCGATGGGTACGCGCGGGACTGGCGGCCCGGGGGCATGGCGCCAGAGCGTCATTTTGGCTATGCCGTGCAGTGGTATGGCCTTGCTGCGACCATACTGGTCCTCTACTTCGTTCTGAACCTGAAGCGAATCGGGAGCCGTGCATGAATTCTGTGGTCCCTCGAACCGATCGCCGCCGTGGCCGCTTGGTCTTGCTCTGCTTGGCGGCGTTGTTTTTGGCACCCGTCGGGTTGGCCTTCTGGATGTACTACGGCCACCGTCTGGTCCCCACGCACACCGTCAATTATGGCGATCTGGTGCAACCGCCCCGCCAGTTGCCCTCGCTCGGACTGGTCACGCCGTCCGGCGCGCCTGTTGCCGAGGGCTTCCTGCGTCATCGTTGGACGATGGTTTACTTTGCTGGCGATCATTGCGGCGTAGGTTGTCGTAACGACTTGATAGAATTGAAGAAAGTGCGTCTAGCAATGGACCAGGAGCGCGGCCGCGTACAGCGCGTGGTCTTGGGCCTGCCGCCCTGCTGCACCGATGCTGAACTCGGCTCGGCAGACCCTGATCTTACGGTCGCGTACGTGGATACGGCGGCCGGTCGCGCATTGCTCAGTGCCTTCCCACCCGCCGACGGCGCGCTGCCGGGTAGCGCTTTGGTTTATGTGGTCGATCCCCTGGGCAATTTGGTGCTGCGCTTCGCGCCCGGCACCGACCGAGGGGGCTTGATCAAGGACCTCGCCAAGTTACTGCGGCTCTCGCATATCGGCTAGCCCCCTAAATCCCTTCAGAAATCACCAATTACGCCGGTGATCTATCGTTTTTGTGTAGGGTCTATGTCGCCTTCTGTCATGGCCAATCGGCGGATTTGGCTATGCTTGGGGGTTCTGATGGGTCCACGTAGGATTGTCTACGCGGCCCACCGTTATGCCGAATGAGGGGTCGAATAGTGACCAGCGTTGAACCCACTGCCGAGTCGCAGGCCGTTGCGGCCGCGATTGCTCGCCACGGACATGAACCCGGGCCGCTTATTGTCGTCCTGCATGCCGTACAGGATGCGCTCGGCTACATCCCTGAGCAGGCGGTACGTCAAATCGCCGACGGATTGAATCTGTCGCGGGCGGAGGTGTTTGGCGTGGTGACCTTCTATCACTACTTCCGCACCCATAAGCCCGGTGCGCGTACGGTCCAGATTTGTCGTGCAGAGGCCTGCCAGGCGCGCGGATGCCAATCGTTGGAGCGGCACGCCCGCGAAAAACTGGGCATCGACTACCACGAGACCACGGCCGATGGCAGCACCAGCCTCGAGATGGTGTTTTGCATGGGCAATTGTGCGACGGGCCCTGCGGTGCGGATAGACGGCCGGCTCTACAGTCACGTGACCCCAGAACGCTTTGATGCGCTGCTCGCCCATCAGGAGAATGCGCTGTGACCCGCGTGTACGTGCCTAAAGATTCGACCGCGGTCTCGCTGGGTGCCGACGAAGTCGCTGCCGCGTTCGCGCAGCAGGGCATCGAGGTCATTCGTACCGGCTCTCGTGGCCTGTTCTGGCTGGAGCCGCTGGTCGAGGTGGATACCCCCGCCGGTCGTTGCGGCTACGGCCCCGTCGGTGCTGCCGACGTGGGTGGTTTGATCGCTGCCGGCATGAGTGACGGTGGCGCCCACCCGCTGGCTATTGGCCTCGTTGAGGAGCATCCCTACCTCAAGTCGCAGCAGCGACTGACGTTCCGTCATATCGGCATCATCGATCCGGCATCGCTGACGGACTACCTGGCACACGGCGGCTACGCGGGCTTACGTAACGCACTGAGCATGACCGGCGCCGCCATTGTGCAGGCCGTGGCTGACTCTGGCCTGCGCGGTCGGGGTGGTGCTGCGTTTCCAACGGGCATTAAGTGGAAGACGGTTCTCGATCAGCCGGTAACCCAAAAATACGTAACCTGTAATGCAGATGAAGGTGACTCGGGCACTTTTGCGGATCGCTTGGTCATGGAAGGTGACCCGTTCACGCTGATCGAGGGCATGACCATTGCCGGTGTCGCCGTCGGCGCAACGCAGGGCTTTATTTACTGCCGCGTGGAATACCCCGAATCGATCGCAGCACTGCGCACGGCCATCGCTGCCGCAAAATCGGCTGGTTACCTGGGCGAGAGTGTCTGCGGTAGCGGCAAGCGTTTCGAGCTCGACGTGCGCGTCGCCGCCGGCGCTTACATCTGTGGCGAAGAGACCTCCATGCTGCAGAGCCTCGAAGGCAAGCGGGGCGAGGTGCGGGTTCGACCGCCACTACCCGCTATCGAAGGACTCTTCGGTAAACCGACCATTGTGAACAACGTGATGTCGTTGGCCGCGGTGCCGCTCATTCTTGAAAAGGGTCCGACCTACTACCGCGACTTCGGCATGGGCCGCTCCCGTGGCACGATCGCGTTGCAGTTGGCGGGCAATCTCAAGCGCGGCGGGCTGGTCGAGCGCGCCTTCGGCGTGACGTTGCGTGAAATTTTGTACGACTACGGTGGCGGTTCGGCCAGTGGCCGCCCGATCAAGGCCGTGCAAGTGGGTGGGCCTCTTGGTGCTTATCTGCCCGAATCTCAGTTCGATACGCCACTCGACTATGAGGCCTTTGCAGCCGTCGGCGCGCTGGTCGGACACGGTGGGATTGTCGCCTTTGACGACACGGCCGATATGGCTGCGTTGGCGCGCTACGCCTTTGAATTCTGTGCGTATGAGTCTTGCGGCAAGTGCACGCCCTGTCGGATCGGTTCTACGCGCGGCGCTCATGTAATCGACAACCTACTGGCTGGGCATGAGCCAGAACGCCAAAAAGTGCTGCTTGGTGAACTCTGTGAGACGCTGATCCATGGTTCGCTCTGCGGTTTGGGTGGCATGACACCCTTCCCGGTGCAGAGCGCCATGAAGCACTTTCCTGACGAATTCGAACCACGAAGCCAGCACTGATAAGCGACGACGAGGAACACCCCGATGTACGCCATAGACCATCACGATTACGGCACTCCGCCCTCGGACTCGCAGGTGCGGGTCACCGTTGAAATCGACGGTACGCCACTAGAAGTACCCGAGGGCACGTCGGTTATGCGCGCGGCTGCCTTGGCCGGCACGAGCATCCCGAAATTGTGTGCCACCGACAGCCTCAAGGCCTTTGGCTCCTGCCGGTTGTGTCTGGTCGAAATTGAAGGCCGTCGCGGTTATCCGGCTTCGTGCACCACGCTCGTTGCCGATGGCATGAAGATCCGTACGCAGAGCGACAAGCTCGCGCAATTACGCCGCGGTGTGGTCGAGCTCTACGTCTCCGAGCATCCGCTCGACTGCGCAGGCTGCCCTGCGGACGGTCACTGCGAATTACAGGACATGGCGAAGTTGCATGGTGTAACGGAGAACGTCTTTGCCAAGGATGGGCGCTGCTCCGAGCGCATTACCCACGAGTCCAAGGCGCGCGTGCAGGCCTTGATGACGGACAACTCGAATCCTTACTTCAGTTTCGACCCCGCGCTGTGCATTGCTTGCTCGCGCTGTGTGCGCGCCTGTGATGAGACGCAGGGCACACTGGCCTTGACGATTTCGGGTCGCGGTCTCGCCTCGCAAGTGAGCGCGTCAGCAGCAGAGTTGTTCATCGATTCTGAGTGTGTGTCTTGTGGTGCTTGCGTAGAAGCATGCCCAACCGCTGCATTGTCCGAAAAATCGATTGCTGCCTTGGCGCGCCCTGCCGAGAAATCAGTGACCACCACCTGCGCCTACTGTGGCGTTGGCTGCTCGCTGAAGGCGGAGGTCATCGATGGGCAGGTCTCGCGCATGGTGCCAAACCGCGATGGTCATGCGAACAATGGGCATGCGTGCGTGAAGGGCCGTTTCGCCTACGGTTATGCAACGCACCCGGACCGTATCAAAGCGCCAATGATTCGCGCCAAGATCACCGATCCATGGCGTGAAGTCAGTTGGGATGAGGCGATTCAGCACTCGGCGAATGAGTTCCGTCGCATTCAGGCGAAGTATGGCCGCGATGCGGTGGGTGGTATCACCTCCTCACGTTGCACCAACGAAGAGGTCTACCTCGTTCAGAAGTTGATTCGTGCGGCTTTCGGCAACAACAACGTCGACACTTGTGCGCGCGTTTGCCATTCACCCACAGGTTTCGGCCTGAAGCAGACTCTCGGTGAATCCGCGGGTACGCAGACGTTCATGTCAGTGATGAAGTCTGACGTTGCGATCGTGATGGGCGCCAATCCGACTGACGGACACCCGGTTTTTGCCTCGCACCTCAAGCGCGCGCTGCGTGCCGGCGCGCAACTGATCGTGATTGATCCGCGTGAAATCGCACTGGTCCGCACACCGCACATCGAAGCGGCCTACCACTTGCAACTGCGACCTGGTACCAACGTAGCCATCATCAGCGCACTGGCGCATGTGATCGTGACCGAGGGCCTGGTCAAAGAAGAGTACGTCAGTCAGCGATGCGAAAAAGAGGCCTTCGACAAGTGGCGCTCGTGGGTCGCAGACCCTCGTCATTCCCCAGAGGCCACGGAAGAAGTCACTGGCGTGCCGGCGGCTACGGTGCGCGGCGCTGCACGGTTGTATGCGGCGGCCAAAAATGGCTCGATTTACTACGGTCTAGGCGTCACCGAACACAGCCAAGGCAGCACTACGGTTCTGGGTATCGCAAATCTTGCGATGGCAACTGGTAATCTGGGTCGCGAAGGCGTTGGCGTCAATCCACTGCGCGGACAAAACAATGTCCAGGGCTCCTGCGACATGGGCTCGTTCCCGCATGAGTTCCCCGGTTATCGTCACGTCTCGGATGATTCGACCCGTCATCTATTCGAAGGCGCTTGGGGCGTTGAATTGTCGGATGAGCCGGGGCTGCGCATCCCGAATATGTTTGAGGCTGCGCTCGATGGCAGTTTCAAGGGCATGTATATTCAAGGCGAGGATCTCGCACAGTCGGATCCCAACACGCTGCATGTCGTCGCTGCATTGAGCGCGCTGGAATGCGTCGTTGTGCAAGACATTTTCATGTGTGAGACCGCAAAGTTTGCGCACGTGCTGCTGCCTGGTTCGTCCTTCCTGGAGAAGGACGGCACGTTCACGAATGCAGAACGGCGCATTTCGCCGGTTCGTAAGGTGATGGAGCCGATTGCGGGGCTCGCTGATTGGGAAATCACGCAGCGTCTTTCCAATGCGCTTGGCTACCCCATGAACTATCAGCACCCCTCTGAAATCATGGACGAGATCGCGCGCCTGACGCCGACCTTCCATGGCGTGACCTACGAGAAGCTCGAGCAGCAGGGCAGCATTCAGTGGCCGTGCAATGCCGAGGCGCCCGAAGGCACTCCGACGATGCATATCGGGTCGTTCGTGCGTGGCAAGGGTAAGTTCTTCGTGACGGAATACGTGGCAACGCCTGAGCGAGTGAACGGGCGATTCCCACTCTTGTTGACGACTGGCCGCGTCCTCTCGCAATACAATGTGGGCGCCCAGACGCGGCGCACTCAGAACAACGTCTGGCATTCCGAAGACACCGTCGAGATTCATCCACACGACGCGGAGGTCCGCGGTATCGCCCACGGTGATTGGATTGGTATCGTAAGTCGTGCCGGCGAGACGGTCTTGCGTGCCGATGTCACCGATCGTGTGCAACCGGGCGTTATCTATACGACCTTCCATTTTCCGGAGTCGGGCGCGAACGTCATTACGACCGACAACTCGGACTGGGCGACGAATTGCCCCGAGTACAAGGTTACTGCGGTGCAGGTGGTGAAGGTCAGTAAGCCACTCGATTGGCAGCTCCGGTTCCGTGAGAACCGCGAGTCCCGGCTACCCTCCCGTCGCGAAGTCGCGCGCGAGACGCTCTGAGTTGCAAGGGGTCTTCCATGCACGCTGAAATGCTCGTTCGGATGGTCAATCAGATCGCTGAGTTCTACGGTACGGGTTCGGCCCCGGATATTGCAGCCAATGAGACGCTGTCTCATCTCAAGCGCATGTGGGCTCCGCGCATGTGCAAGCAGATCGTTGAGATCGGGTCTGACGATCCGGGTCTCAGCCCCATCAGTCGTGTGGCGGTCGGCCTACTCGCGGCCGCCCAAGCCCAGAAGCGTGTGGCGGGATAGCGCAAGGCGCTGAAATCCGCGACACTCGCGACGGCCCGCCCTAGGGCCGCTCGAGGTTGATTAGCCGTGATGACCGTTGATTCCCTCGTATCTTTCCGTCGCTGGGCGCGCTTTGGCGCTTTGCTAGCCGCCATTGTGGTGATTGTGGGCGCTTGGGTACGTCTGACGAATGCCGGTCTCGGGTGTCCGGATTGGCCGGGCTGCTACGGGCATGTGCATCCGGCACAGGTCGTTGCGCAGGTTGATGTCGCGAAGGCGCCCTATGCCGCTAGGCCCTTTGACTACCAGAAAGCGCTGCACGAAATGGTGCACCGTTATATTGCGACCACGCTTGGCCTCGTCGTCCTAGGGCTTGCGGTCTACGCGTGGCGCTATCGCCGTAATCCGCGCCAGCCAACCGCCATACCATGGTTGCTGCCGTGGGTGATCGGCGCCCAAGGTGCGCTGGGGGCCTACACGGTCACGCTATTGTTGACCCCGCTCGTGGTGACGGCCCATCTGCTGGGTGGCCTGACGACTCTGTCACTACTGTGGTGGCTGTCGTTGACCCCCGAGTCACGCAGTCCGACGGCCGCAGAACGGTCGATTCGCCCGTTGGCATTGTTGGCCTTCGCCGCTTTGTTGGCACAACTGTTTCTCGGTGGTTGGACCAGCACTAACTATGCCGCTGTGGCGTGCCCGGACTTCCCCACGTGCCAGGGCAGCTACCACCCAGCGACCGATTTCACCGAGGCCTTCCGCTTTAGCCATGAGGCAGGGAAGGATTATGAGGGGGGCGTATTGTCGCTGGCGGCGCGTACTGCCATTCACTACACGCACCGCATAGGTGCGGTGATGGTCGGCCTGCTGCTCTTGTTGACAGGTCTGCTGACGATAATCCGGGCGCGTTCATCCAAGGTACGTGCCGCGGGGATGGCCTTGATCGGTACCGTGACCTTGCAGTGGGTGATCGGTATGAATTTGATTTGGCAGGGCTTTCCATTGTGGTTGGGGACGTCTCACAACGCGGGGGCGGTACTGTTGCTGTGCGCCACGTTGCTGGTGCTGCGCCGCTTGTGGCCGGCCCGTGATGGAGTGGCGTGATAACCTGCCCCGTGTTGCCGGCCCGCTGAATAGCCGCTTCGAGGCGATCTACCGATGACTTCCGATACCCCTATTGCCAATCCGCAGAGGATCTTGCCGGCTTGGCGCGACTATCTCGAGTTGACCAAGCCTCGGGTCGTACTGCTGATCGTGTTTACTGCGCTCGTCGGTATGTTCCTCGCTGTACCCGGTGTGCCGCCGCTGCGCGCGCTGTTGTTAGGCTCGCTGGGCATTTGGCTCGCCGCTTCATCCGCTGCGGTGGTGAATCATGTGATCGACCAACGTATCGACAGCGAAATGGCGCGCACTCGGCACCGTCCCCTGCCTGAGGGCAAAATGGACGAGTTGCGTGCCGTCCTCTTCTCACTCGTGCTCGGCGCCTCGTCGATGCTGTTATTGACCTGTTGGGTCAACGCGTTGACGGCCCTGCTGACGTTTGCGTCGCTAATCGGTTATGCGATTGTTTATACACTTTGGCTGAAGCGAGCGACGCCACAGAACATCGTGATCGGTGGTGCCGCCGGCGCTATGCCGCCGGTACTCGGTTGGACCACCGTGACAAACGATGTCCACGCCAATGCGTTGCTTTTGTTTCTGATCGTTTTTGCATGGACGCCGCCGCACTTCTGGGCGCTCGCCATTGCACGGCGCGAGGAATACGCAAAGATCGGCATGCCGATGCTGCCAGTTGTGTATGGCGTCGCACTGACCCGCTTACATATCGTGCTGTATACGTTGATTCTCACGATCGTCACGATTCTGCCGGTGCTCACTGGCATGTCGGGTCTGGTCTATGGCGCGATCGCGTTGGTGCTAGACGCGATTTTTCTTTGGCATGTGTGGCGCCTTTATCGGGACGGCGATGCCGATCTTGCTCGACCAATGCGCACCTTTTGGTGGTCGATCGCGTATCTCGGCTACCTTTTTGGGGCGCTGTTAGTCGACCACTACGCGTCGCCATTGCTCGCGCGACTGTAGCATCATCGCCCTAAGTGCGACGGACTGCGGCGTCGGAGACGTAGGGATTAGAACGGCGCTCCGCGCCAAAGGTCGACGTCGGTCCGTGTCCTGGCAAGAATGTCACGTCGTCACCGTATGGGAACAATTTCTCGCGAATCGAGTGGATGAGATCGGAATGATTGCCACCGGGGAAGTCGGTGCGGCCGATGGAGCCTTGGAATAGGACGTCGCCGACGATTGCGAAACGGCTCGCCCGGTGGACGAAGACCACATGGCCGGGAGTATGGCCTGGGCAATGCACGACGTCTAAAATCTGCTCACCGATCAAGACGGTGTCGCCATCGTGCAGCCAGCGGGAGGGTACGAAGGGCCCTTCGCACGAGAAGCCGTACTCATCAGCGGACTTCTGCAGCAGATCGATCCAAAATTGGTCACCTGGATGAGGGCCTTCGATAGGCACGCCCAGACGGCGCTGCAGTGCGCTGGTGGCCGCGGCATGATCGACATGCGCATGGGTGATCAGAATGCGCTCGACCGTCACGCCCTCTTGCTGTGCTCTGGCGAGCAAGCGGTCGACTTCACCACCGGGATCGATAATCACGCCGCGACCGCTCGCGGCTTCCCAAACCAGGGAGCAGTTCTGCTGGAAGGGTGTCACCGGAATAACAGCGACGCGTAGGACGGGTGCAATAGCGTTCATGACGTGACCATGCCAGAAGCGGCGCGCGGGCAGAAGACTAAACTGGGCGGTTGGGGATTATCTGAATCCCCAACCGCGCTTCGTCCTTACTCGACGTCGAATTTCACGCCCTGCGCGAGCGGCAGGGTGCCGGAGTAATTGACCGTCTGCGTCTGGCGGCGCATGTACGCCTTCCACGCATCCGACCCGGATTCACGCCCACCGCCGGTTTCTTTTTCGCCACCGAAGGCGCCACCGATCTCAGCCCCACTCGGGCCGATATTGATGTTCGCGATGCCACAGTCGCTGCCTTCGGCGGACAGGAACAATTCCGATTCCATCAGGTCGCGGGTGATCAAGCTGGAGGAGAGTCCCTGCATGACCGCATTGTTGCCGTTGATCGCGTCCTCGATGCGGTCGTAGCGGAAGATATACAGGATGGGTGCGAAGGTTTCTCGGTCGGAGATTTCGCACGGCGCCGGTAGTTCCACGAGAGCCGGTCGGACGTAGTGGCCCGCGAGCCCAGCGATGTCGACGCGCTCGCCGCCATGCACGTGGCCACCGGCACGACGTGCGCCCTCTAATGCCGCCTGCATGCCGTCGAACGCGGCCACGTCGATCAGCGGACCGACGAGCGTGCCTGCGGCCCGTGGGTCACCCACCGGCAGCGTGGCGTAGGCGCGTTTCAGCCGGGCGACGATCGTCTCGTAGCGTGAGCTATGGATATACAGCCGACGTGCCGTGGTGCAGCGCTGTCCAGCAGTGCCGGCTGCAGCGAAGGTGATGGCCCGTACGGCGAGATCTTCGTGGGCAGTGGGCGCGACAATCATGGCGTTGTTGCCGCCTAGCTCGAGCAGACTGCGACCGAAGCGTCCGGCGACCTTGACGGCGACGTCGCGCCCCATGCGGGTGCTGCCGGTGGCCGATACGAGCGGGAGACGTGCATCCGTCGCCAGCCATTCGCCGACCTCACGGCCGCCCTGCAGGACGCTGGAGAGTTGCGCTGGGGCCTCCGGGAAGGTGCGGATGACGTCGTCTAGCAGCGCGGCGAGTGCGCGCGCGGTCATCGGTGTTTTCTCCGAGGGCTTCCAGAGCACGCTGTTGCCACAGATCAGCGCCAGCGCAGCATTCCAAGACCACACCGCCATCGGAAAGTTGAAGGCCGTGATGATGCCGACCGGACCGAGTGGATGCCAACGCTCCTGCATGTGGTGACCGGGACGCTCGGAAGCGATGGTCAGACCGTACAGTTGGCGCGAAAGGCCGACCGCGAAATCACAGATGTCGATTACTTCCTGCACCTCACCAGCCGCCTCGCTGGTGATCTTGCCGACTTCCAGCGTGATCAGTTCAGCCAGCGCGGGTTTGTGCCGGCGCACGGCTTCACCAAACAGGCGGACCAGTTCACCGCGACGGGGTGCAGGCACGCGGCGCCACTGCTGAAAGGCCGCAACGGCCTGATCGACCGTTTGGTCATAACCGGCGCGATCGTTGGCGACCAAGTAACCCAAGACGGCGCCATCGATTGGGGAACGACTGACGACAGTGCCGTCCCGCAGATTGGCGAGATCAAAACCAACGCTCTTCAAGCTATCCAGTGCATTCACGAAGCGGCCCTCAGTGTGGCGGCCTGTGCGGCCAAAGTACCTACGCCCGAAGCGTAAGCGCGTCCAAAGCGGCTGGCTAGAAATTCATCGAGGCGGATGTCTTCCTGGCGCACAAATCCCTGCTGTGGCAGCCGACCGGCAGCGAGCAGATCCAGCACGGCGCAGACCGAACAGGCGGTGGTGGTTTGAATGGCGGTCCATTCGCGTCCTGCCAGTACCTGCGGGTAGACACTGTGGGCATAGGATTCTTGCCAAGTGCGGCCGTCGCGGCGCCCGGTGGCCGTCGCAAAAATCACGACCACATCCTGACGCGTCCCTGGAATTGCCGTTTCCAACACATCCGTGAGTAGGGCGGGGCGCTCGGCGAGTCGCAGGTCCTGCAACAGCAGTTTCATCACATCGCGGTGGCCGGGATAACGAATGGTGCGGTAGTTGAGGCTGCGCACCTTGCCGTCGAGGGTCTCGCACAGCGTACCCAGGCCGCCGGAGGTGTTAAACGCTTCGTACTGCACGCCGCTGAGTGCAAAGTGTTCGAGTTCTTCAAGGGGCGGCACCGCGGTCAGGCGGCCCTGCACGATCGCCTCGCACGGCTGGCAATATTCATTAATGACCCCAGCGGTGCTCCACGTGAGGTTATAGCCCAGCGCATTAGACGGGAACTGTGGCAGCGCACCGACGCGTAGGCGCAGGGTGTCGAGGGTTTCGAAGCGACGGGCGAGGTCCATGCCGACGATGGAGATGAAGCCTGGCGCGAGGCCGCATTGCGGAATCAAGGCGCGCGTCGCGGTCGGCGCGAGGGCCTTCACCGTCTGGGTCGTACGCACGTCCTCGGTCAAGTCGAGGTAATGGATCCCGGCTTGATGGGCCGCCTCGGCGATCGCTGCGGTGACGGCGTAGGGCGCGGCGCTAATCACCGCGTACCGTCCCTGCATTGCGGCGAGGAGTCGGGTGCTGTCGGTCACCGACAGCTCTAGCGTATCGAGCCCGGGACGCGTGGCAATCGCCGCTAGCGCACTGGCGGATTGGTCGGCGATGGTGACTTGGTAGTCGCCGGTGCTGACCAATAACTCGGCGATCATGGAGCCGATATGACCGGCCCCCGCAACGAGGATTTTGTGCATAACGGACATTCCCTTCGGTGAATCGTAAGAGCGCCAGTGTCCAAGAATAATTCGTTGAAATGAACGTTCACTTCGACGAAACTTCGGTTCTTACTATCAATTTCAACAATAAATACATCAATATGACGAATATGCAATCCGACGAGGCGTTGCTGGCCTTGCTGCGCGAAAATGCGCGCCTCTCGACTGCAGAACTGGCACGGCGCCTCGGCGTGGCGCGCTCTACCGCACAGAGCCGGTTGGAGCGGCTTGAGCGTTCCGGTGTCATCCGCGGCTATCGGGTCGAACTGGGCCCGGAGGCGCGGGTCCGGCAGGTGCAGGCGCATGCAATGATCGCCGTAGAACCGGCGCAGCAGCAGGGCGTGGAGCGAAAGTTGCGGGCGATGCCGGCCGTGACCGCGCTGTATACGGTCAGCGGTTCTTATGACCTGATTGCCATTCTGGGCGCCGAATCGACGGAGTCGCTGGATGCGGCTTTGGACGAACTACGTGCCTGCCCGGGGGTGAAGTCGACGACCTCGTCTATCGTTTTGTCGCGGCGCTTTGAGCGTTGAATCAGGCGTAGGGTAGGAAGAGTTCCGCTAGCATGCAGCGGATACCGCCGCCGCCGAGCAGCTCGATGGTCTCGACACCGCAGACCACCGGTCGGGCGTGTTGCTCCAGCAAGAGACGTTGCGCGCGCGAGAGACTCGCAAGCGCACGCCGCGAGATCGCAACGACCGGACCTGCGCTGCCCTCTAAAAATAGAATATTTCCTGCAAATTCATTGACTTGCTCAGCCGATAGGTCGAGCAGCGTCTTGCCGCTTGCTTCGAGTGCGTCAAAGACGCGTCTTAAGCCCGCACCGGGCGCGATCAGCCCGCTAGCCAGCACGGCCAAAGCCGAGCCCACCGACATGATGACGTTGGTGTGATAAATCGGGCGACCGGCTTCGTCATGGGCATCGAAAATCACGGATCGATACCCGAAGGCCTCGCAGAAGGCCTCTACCGCGGCGTCCTGTGTTCTGGGCGATCGGCAGGCGTAGGCCAGTCGGTGGGGTCGATCCAGGATGAGACTACCCGTCCCCTCCACGAATAGGCTCTGGTGCTCGAGCACGGAGAGATCGACAATCGAATGGATCGCGAGTTCGCGCTGCGCCGCGATGCTCTGTAGTAGCGCTGGGCGACGTTCCTGGCGGCGATTCGGGACCGACATCGGATACAAGGCGATCCGCCCATCGGCATGGGTGGAAAACCAATTGTTTGGGAACAGCGCGTCCGGCGCGTCGGCGGTCGCATCCGCCTCGGCCACGATCACGTCGATGCCGGCGTCCGCGAGCGCACTGGCTGCGGCATCAAATTCCGCCAAGGCGGCCGCCAACGTGTCGACCCGCGGCGCTTGCACGGCGCGCTGAAACGCGTTCGTGCTGAGCGACTCCGGATTCGAGTAAAAAGTGGTTGGCCGGATCATCAGCACTGAGCTGGCGCATTGCTGCTCAGGCCCCGAGTTCCGCACGTTATCGCCCCGTGTCACGGTATCCTATCCTCATCTTTCAACATCGGTCTGTTGCAATGACCCGCAACGGCCATGCGCAGATGACCGTAGTTTGACAGGTTGCAGGGTGGGACCGAAATGACCGCATTCAACTGTTCGTCGATTTTGAGCACTTTTCTCCTCCTTGGCACCCTGGCGGGCTGCGGCGGCGGGGGCGGCGGTGCCCCGTCTACCCCGGTAGGGCCGGGCGGGGGGAGTGGATCGACCGATCCGACCTATACGGCCGGCACCTATTTAGCCACCACCCATTTCGCCGCGCATTGCGCGGCCCCCCGCACGGGCACTGACCCGGCCACCGGCCACAGTTATCCGGACGTGCAAGGTTCGGTGGCGTGGGAGAACAATTGGATCCGCTCCTGGGTGCACGACTATTACCTGTGGTACCGCGAACTACCGGACCTGAATCCCAGCAGTTCTACCACCACAGCGGCTTATTTCAAGCTGAACAAGACCTCCGCGCTGACGGCCTCCGGCTCGCCCAAAGACAAGTTCCATTTCACCTACTCGACGGCGCAGTGGAATTCGTTTGTCTCCTCCGGCGCCACCGTGGATTACGGCGCGCATTGGGTGTTCTTGGCCACCACGCCGCCTCGCGCACTCATCGTCGGCTACGTCGATGCCAACTCACCGGCCAGCGGCGTCAATCTGACCCGCGGCGCTTCGGTTCTTGCGATCGATGGGGTGGATCTCGTCAATGCCAACGACCAGGCCAGCGTGAATACGTTAAATGCCGGTCTGAGTCCGACTACGGTCGGAGAAAGTCATCAGTTCACCATCTTGGATCCGGGTGCGATGGCGAGTCGAGTAGTCACGCTGACGGCCGCCAATGTGACGTCATTGCCGGTACAGAACACCCAAGTGCTCCAGACCGCAAACGGTCCCGTGGGATACCTGACCTTCAACGATCATATCTCCACCGCAGAGTCTGGATTGGCGTTAGCGATACAGAATTTTGCCAACGCGCACGTGACCGATCTCGTGCTGGACCTGCGTTACAACGGTGGCGGACTGTTGGATATCGCCAGCGAATTGGCCTATATGATCGCCGGCCCGAATCAAACCCAAAACGGGTACTTTGAAAAATTAGCTTTTAACGACAAATATCCGACAACTGATCCGATTACGGGTCAGACCATCACGCCGACGCCGTTCTACTCGACTGCATCGGGCAATTTCTCTCTGAGCGCCGGGACCCAATTGCCTTCACTGGGGCTGAGCCGAATCGTCATCATTGTCGGTCCCGACACGTGTTCTGCGAGCGAGTCTGTCATCAATGGTCTACGCGGCATCGGCGTCAACGTCGTGCTGGTGGGTGGCCAGACGTGTGGTAAGCCGTATGGGTTTTACCCGGAAGATAACTGTGGGACCACCTATTTCTCCATCCAGTTCAAAGGGGTGAACGCGCAGGGCTTCGGCGATTACACCGATGGCTTCATCCCGGCTAATGCATCCAACCCGAACGGTGGCGTTCCCGTGAATGGTTGCGACGTGCCGGACGATTACACGCATGCACTCGGCGATCCGAGTGAAGGCAAGTTGTCGACCGCCCTCGGGTGGCTTGCCAATGGCGCTGCCGCCTGCCCCATGCCGGCGGCCGTTGGCATGAAGACATTGCTGCGTGAGACGCCGCGCATGAAGAAGCCGCTATGGTTGATGAACCGCATCCTCTCCAATCGCCGCTGACCTGGATTCTGACCGGAGCCTGATCATGGCCTACGATCCCAATAACGTATTCGCCCGCATCCTGCGGGGCGAGATCCCCTGTCACCGCGTCTACGAGGACGCCGACACGCTGGCGTTCATGGATTTGATGCCACAATCACCGGGGCACACGTTAATCATCCCGAAGATCGCCGGAGAGAACCTGCTCGATACGCCCGTCGCGTCGGTCGAGGCGGCAATGCGCACCACCCAGCGGATCGCTCGCGCGGTGCAGACGGCTTTCGATGCCAAGGGCCTGATCGTCACGCAGTTCAACGGTCGTGCGGCGGGTCAAACGGTCTTTCATCTGCACTTCCACGTGATCCCGGTCTATGGGCCGGGCGGTATCGAGTTGCATGCGCGGACGCTGGCCGACGCGGACCAGTTGGCGTTGCATGCCAATAAGATCCGTGCTGCCCTCAATGCAGACTGAGAGTCACGAAAACGTAATCGGGGTGTCTGCTGACAGTCATCTGGATCCCGTAGCGTCCGCGTATGGGCTACGAACTAGAACTGCCGACGCGTGACTTCTATGCAGCAACCGCGAATCTGCACTCTCTGGCGCGCATTCGTCAGGATGCGCAATGCCGCTTGCTTGAGGCGCTTGCCCGTAGCCGCGCGCTGATTGGGCGGGTTGCAGCAGATGATCCACACTGGTTGGCCGCCCAGATTCGCGTTGCAGAAGCGCGCCAGCGCTGTTGTGAGGCGGCCGACGCGCTTGCCGATCTGTCTTTCGATCCGCTCTGATGTGGCCCCTCAGGGGGTCCGGAAGAAGTAATCGAGCGCGATACCGAGAAAGACGCAACAGCCGAACCACTGGTTGTTCAAGAAAGCGGCGAAACAACCTTCGCGGCTGCGCTCGCGAATCAGCCGTTGCTGGTAGAGAAAGCTGAGCGTCCCGCCAACCAGTCCCCAGTGGTACCAACCGCCGAGCCGTAATTCGCGCCCTACCAGCAGAAGCCCGAGCAATGTGAGTGCTTGCAATACACCCAATATAATTCGGTCGGCATCACCGAACGCGATGGCTGAGGATTGCATGCCGAGCCGCACATCGTCGTCCCGGTCCACCATGGCGTATTGCGTGTCATACACCATGATCCACAGCATGCTGGTCACGAACACCAGCCAACCGGTGCGCGATACCGAACCGGTTTGGGCGACCCAAGCCATCGGCACTGCCCATCCGAATGCCAATCCCAGCCACGCTTGCGGGAGTGGGAAGAAACGTTTCATAAAAGGATAGGCTGCCATCAGGGCAGCGCCGATGAGCGAACACAGCACGGTCAGCCGATCCAAGGTCAGCACCAGCGCGAAGGCCAGCAGCGCGAGGATGGCGTAAACGATCAGCGCCTCTGCCGGCTGTATCCGACCGGCCGCAAGGGGACGATCGAGGGTTCTTTTGACCTGGGAGTCCACCTTGCGGTCGGCCCAGTCGTTGATCGCGCAGCCGGCAGAGCGCGTCAGAAAAACACCCAAAACGAAGACGACGAACACGCGCTCGTGTGGGTGCCCGTTGGAGGCCAGCCACAACGCCCACAGGGCTGGCCAAAGCAATAGCCAAGTGCCGACCGGACGATGCAGTCGAATTAACCGACCGTAGTCGCCAAGAGTGGTGCGCATTGATCGTGCGGTGTCGTTCACCGGCGTTTAGGTTCCGGCAGGAAGGCCTCTTGAATGAGCAGGCGCAGGCCGCCGATCGCCACCCAACTGCGGCGCGCCCAGACGGCCTCGTCCCGGCGCCCAACCCGTTCCAGCGCCCGCGCGGCCAGTGGGTGTGCCGCCAGCAGCGTGGCCACCTCAATCGGACCGTGCGCGACGTCATCGCGCCAGGCCAAGACCTCCGGCAGCGCACGATCGCTTAGTTCTGCCAGCCACGGATGCGCCTCCAGCACATGGTCTGGAATCAGGGTCTCGGCATACAGCCATGGCCGGCCCCCCGCACGGACTTCAATACGCCGCAGAAAACTGCTATCCGCGGGGGCGGCGAGCAGCGCTTGTTGCTCTGCGCTGAGAAATCCAATGTGCTCTTCCAGTAAGTGCACGGTGGATCGCTCGCCGGCCTCGCGGCTGATCCGATCCGTGAGCATCTCCCGCGTAGACAGCCAACCGGCCCAACGCGCAGGCAACTGTGCGGTCGCCTGGTCGAGCCGCGACCATAGATCCAGTGGGAGCAGTGATCCGCTGTGGCTAGCCGATAATTTACTCAAGGTGGACTCGCCCTTTTAGACTCGGCCATAGCGTTCCCGCGTGCCGATCCACCGATGGAGCAGCGGGCCTATATTATCGGGATGTTGCGTAATCATCACCTCGGCCGCTGCCTGTACCCGCGGCAGCAAATCAGCATCACGACTCAGATCGGCAACCTTGAGTTGCAAGAGCCCGGTTTGCCGTGTGCCGAGCACTTCGCCTGGGCCGCGCAGTTCCAGATCCCGACGTGACACTTCAAAGCCATCGTTCGTCGAGCGCATGACGTCCAGTCGGGCCCGGGCGAGTTGTGAAAGGGGCGCTCTGTAGAGCAGCACGCAGGTCGATTCAGCGGCACCACGCCCGACCCGACCGCGCAACTGATGCAATTGCGCTAGACCCATCCGTTCGGCGTTTTCGATCACCATCAGACTGGCGTTGGGTACGTCCACGCCGACCTCGATGACGGTGGTTGCGACCAACAAATCGAATGTATGTTGCTTGAAGGCGGCCATCACGCCCTGCTTCTTGGCGCTCGGTAGCCGTCCGTGTACCAGGCCAATGCGCAGATGCGGTAGTGCCCCCACGAGGGCCGCATGGGTTGCCTCTGCAGCCTGATAATCGAGTTCGTCGGACTCCTCGATGAGAGGGCAGACCCAGTAGGCCTGCCGCCCCTCGCGACAGGCGGCCTCGATCCGGGCCACCACTGCATCGCGACGGGTCTCGGTGAGCACAACGGTCTTCACCGGCGTACGACCCGGCGGCAGTTCATCAATGACGGATACGTCAAGATCAGCGTAGGCCGTCATGGCCAGCGTGCGCGGGATCGGGGTCGCGGTCATGATCAGTTGGTGGGGTACTCGACCGTCGCTGAGGCCCTTGTCGCGCAACGCGCGCCGTTGCTCGACGCCAAAGCGATGCTGTTCGTCGATGATCACCAGCGCCAAGCGGCCGAAGCGGACGCCCTCTTGGAATAGCGCATGGGTACCAATCACTATGGGTACGTCGCTGCCCGTGGCGATCGCGTCGAGGGTCGCCTGTCGCGCTCGACCCGTCAGTCGCCCTGACAGTAATGCGACCGGAAGTCCCAGCGGTTTCAACCAACGCTCGAAGTTTTGGTGATGTTGCTCGGCGAGCAATTCGGTCGGCGCCATTAGCGCGACCTGAAACCCCGCCTCGACTGCGTCCATGGCGGCGAGCGCGGCTACTAACGTCTTGCCGGAGCCCACGTCCCCTTGGACCAGGCGCAGCATCGGCTCTGGTTTGGCGAGGTCTGCGGTGACTTCGGCAAGAGCGCGTTCTTGGGCGCCGGTGGGCGTGAAGGGCAGAGAGGATCGCAACTGCGTGGCTAAACGTTGCGAGTGGGTCAGTGGCCAGGCTGGCTCCGAGCGAATCTCCTCCCGCAGCAGTCGCAGGCTTAATTGGTGGGCGAGCAACTCTTCGTAGGCCAAGCGGCGCTGGCTTGGATGCATGCCGCTCGTCAGCGTGATGAGATCCGCACCCGGTGGTGGTCTGTGCACGTAGACCAACGCTTCGGCAAGGCTCGGTAGTCGCTCACCGGCCAGCAGTGTCGCGGGCAACCAATCGCGCACCGTCTGCGACTCTGCCTCCCCGAGTGCGAGGGCGGTGAGGATCCGCAGACGACCTTGTTGAATGCCCTCCGTCATCGGATAGACGGGGGTCAGGGAGTCCTCTATACGCTGTACATCTGCGCTGTCGGCGCGACGGTATTCCGGATGCACAATCTCGAGGCCGACGGTGCCTCTGCGGGCCTCGCCATAGCAGCGTAGTCGCACTCCACGCTGCAACTGTTGCTGCTGCTGGGCGGTAAAGTAGAAAAACCGCAGTGTGAGGAAGCCCGATCCATCGGCGATGCGCACCAGCATCTGGCGGCGTCGTTTGAAGACGACTTCCGCCAATTGCACTTCGCCTTCGACGACGGCGCGGTCCCCGGCTCGCAGCGCGCCGATCGGCAGCACACAGGTCCGATCTTCATAGCGCAGTGGCAATAGGAACAACAGATCTTGGACCGTCTCGACGCCGAGTTTGGCCAGACGCTGCGCGAGAGCATCGCCGACCCCTTTCAGGGTGGTGACCGACCGTAGCTCTGGCTGGGCCAGAACTCCACGGTTCCGAGGGGTCGGCGCCGGGCTCACACGTAGAGGATGCAGTCGGCCTCAATCGCCGCGCCGCGTGGCAACGCGGCAACACCCACGGCGGCTCGCGCCGGGTACGGCTGCGTGAAGTACTCGCCCATCACCTGATTGACGAGCGCGAAGTGCGACAGGTCGGTGAGATAAATCGTCACGCGGACCGCATTGGCCAACGAGCCACCAGCCGCTTCAGCAACGGCTTTTAGATTCTCGAATACGCGACGGATTTGCGCTTCCATGTCACCAGTAACCAAGGCCTTGCTGATGGGATCCAGCGGGATCTGGCCTGAAATGTACACCGTGCGCTCCACCTGGACGGCTTGGGAATAGGTGCCGATCGCCGCGGGGGCGTGCTCGGTCGAAATGATCGTACGGGACATAGCGGGCTCCAGACGGTTCGCGGCAAGGCTTGCATTGTCGCACGCACTGCGGGCATGGGCATACGGGACTCAGCCCGACGAGCGTTCGATCGACTCCACTTCGGCCATTTTTCGAACGGCCTTAATGACATTGGCCAAATGGGTGCGATCGACGACTTTTAGTTCGAAGGTGATCGCCGAAGTACCCTCGTCCAGCTCGACAACCGAAACGCGGCCGATGTTGGTCTGTGTTGCGGCGATGGCGGCCGCTACAGCGGCGAGCGAGCCGGTTCGGTTCTGGACCAGGACCTTGAGCTCGGTCGTAAACGTGTGCTTGTCCACATTCTGTTGCCACTGAACGGGCAGCCATTTTTCCGGCTGCTTGTGCCAGCTCTCCAGATTAGAGCAATGCGTCCTGTGCACCACAACACCCCGGCCGATGGACAGAAAGGCAATGATCGGCTCATAGGGAATAGGGAAGCAGCAGCGCGCGTAGGAAACAACCAATCCCTCGGTTCCAGAAATGGCCAGTGGCGTCGACGGTGTGACTGGGCGCGGCGCATCGACAAACTCTGGCGGTAACAGTCTTCTCGCTACGAGCGGCGCCAAGCGTTCGCCGAGCCCAACCTGCTCGAACAACTCCTCGACTGTCGCAAAGCCCAATTCCTGTGCCGCCGCGACCATTTGCTCGGCTTCGATCGATTTAAGCGGTAATTTGAAATCACTAAGCGCTTGTTCGACGAGACGACGCCCCAAATCGATGGCTTCCGAGAGGTTCATCGTTTTCAGGTAAGCCCGAATGGCTGCGCGTGCCTTCGCCGTGACCACAAAGTTTGTCCACGCTGGATTGGGTGTGGCCCCTTTCGCCGTGACGATTTCGACCGTCTGACCGTTGCGCAATTCGCTGCGCAGCGGGACGAGTCGACGATCAATTTTCGCCGCGACACAACGGCGGCCCACTTCGCTGTGTACTGCGTACGCAAAATCCACACAAGTGGAGCCTGTGGGTAGTCGAAGAATGTCGCCCTGTGGCGTAAAGACATAGACCTTGTCTGGGAATAGGTCGATCTTTACGCTTTCGTAGAATTCCTCGGGGCTGCCGCCCTCCTGGATTTGCATCAGGCTCGATAGCCACTCGCGTGCGTGATCATGCTGGCTTGTGCCCGCGTCTTCACCGGTTTTGTACTGCCAGTGCGCCGCAATGCCACGTTCTGCAATGAGGTGCATATCCTCGGTACGAATTTGTACGTCGAGTGGTACGCCGCTCGGCCCGAACAGGGTAGTGTGTAACGACTGGTAGCCATTCACACGAGGGATGGCGATGTAGTCTTTGAAGCGGCCCGGCATGGGCTTGTACACGCCGTGGATGACGCCCAGTGCCCGGTAGCAATCGTCTACTGTTGGTACGACGAGGCGGATGCCGTAGACATCGATGATGGCCCCGAGTGGGATGCGCTTGCGACGCATCTTTTGATAGATGCTGTAAAGATGCTTTTCACGTGATTCGACCCGACCTGGGACCTTGTCGCGCTGGAGTGCGTTCTGCAATCCGCTGACAATCTTTGGGAGAAATTTCTTCTGATTGCCACGCGCTCTGCGCAGTTCTCGGTCGAGGACGCGGTGCCGCAGTGGGTAGAGAGCATGGAAGCCGAGATCTTCGAGTTCTAACTTGATGGAGTGAATGCCCAGACGATTTGCGATCGGCGCGTAGATCTCCAGGGTTTCTAAAGCGATGCGGCGGCGTTTTGCCGGTGGCATGGCGCCTAGGGTGCGCATGTTATGCGTGCGATCCGCGAGCTTCACCATAATCACGCGGATGTCGCGCGTAATCGCAAGGATCATCTTACGGAAGGATTCAGCCTGTGCTTCCTTGCTGCTTTTGAATTGCACCTTGTCGAGCTTGGAGACGCCGTCTACCAGTTCGCCCACGTCGCGCCCAAAACGCTCGACAATCTCATCTTTAGCTGTAGGCGTATCTTCAATGACGTCATGCAGCAGAGCGGCACAAATCGTCGGCCCGTCGAGGTGCAGGTCCGCCAGGATGCCGGCAACCGCCACCGGGTGCGTGATGTACTCTTCCCCGGTCATCCGTTTCTGGCCTTTGTGGGCCTCGCGCGCGAGCTCATAGGCCTCTTGCGCGCGGGTGACCTGCTCGGGGGGCAGGTAGACCTCTAACTTGGATAGCAATTGGGAGATCCCAATGGATCCCCGCCCGCCCGGCAGAAAGTTCAGCAGCGATGAGGCGCTAGGCATCTGCTGGGCGAGAGTGAGTCGGCATTAGTCGCCGAGGCCGAATTGTGGGGCGCGGAAGTCCGATGGCAGGTCGAGTGGGCTATCCACCGCCATCATCGGCGGTGCCGGCTCCGGATCGGCTTCCAGCAGTAGGGCCGAGTTGACCTTGCCGTCAGCGATCTCGCGCAGTGCGACAACGGTAGGTTTGTCGTTTTGCCAGTCGACCAGCGGTTCAGCGCCATTGGCCAAGCGCCGAGCGCGCTTGGCAGCGACCAGGACGAGCTCAAACTGGTTCTCGACGCCCTGCTTTAGGCAGTCTTCAATCGTAATGCGGGCCATGGGGGCGTCTTCCAGAAAGCGGTGGAGGATCGGGAAGTATACGCAATCCGGGCCGGGACGGCCATGCGCAGTCGTGGGCCGTCAGGCAACCAGCCCGGCAGCGAGGTCGGCAACGTCGGCGCGATCGGCGCGGAAAGCGGCCGCATCCCCGGCCACAATGTGCTGTAAGTCAGCCAGGGCCCGGTCAAAGTGCTCATTGACGACGACGTAGCGGAACTCGTGCCAGCGCGACAGCTCGGTGACCGAGTCGCGCAAGCGGCGCTTGATGACCTCTTCGGAATCGGTGGCCCGGCCTCGTAGGCGCAGTTCCAGTGCTGCCCGAGAGGGCGGCAGAATGAAGATATCGATGGCCTCGGGGAGGCGTTGGCGCACCTGCGTCGCGCCCTGCCAGTCGATTTCCAACAACAGGTCGCGGCCCGCTGCCAGTGCCGCTTCTACGTTGCGCCGGCCGGTGCCATAGAGGTTGTCGAACACCTCTGCATGCTCTAGGAATTCGCCGGCCTGCACCATCGACTCGAAACGCGACCGGTCGGTGAAATGGTAATCCCGCCCATCGATCTCGTTGGGACGCGGCTTGCGCGTGGTGTGGGAGATGGAGAACGCGAGCGACGGTGAGCGCTCCATCAGCGCCCGGACGAGGCTGGTTTTACCAGTGCCCGAGGGGGCGGCAATCACATAGAGGCGTCCACGCCGGTGCAGGTCAGGGCTCATGAGGCTCGTTCAGGCTGCGTACTGAAGGTGAATGTTACCCGCACCAGAGCACCAGAGTACCCCCCGATTTGCGGCCTAATGATCCACCAATGCACCGGTCCGCTGGTCTGGTCTGGGGCAGTGGAGGCTTGCTGTCCGCGCTTTTGGTCGCGGGTTGAGGGTCAATGGGACCCTCTAATGCGGACGGTACCCGTTGGCTGGGGCCGGGCGGGGGCGCTAGCAGAATGGGGTGCCTTGACGGGCTCGTCCGGTTTTTGCCCTCCAAGGAGGCGTCTGCACAGAAGCCCTATGATTCGGTGCAGCCCATCGCACATATTGCCGGCGCGCATGCGCGGCACCCGGGGCCTCATTCCGACCTGCGCCATTTTGTCGAAGAACGGTTCCGGCTAGCATCCAAAGCTTTAGCGGCTTATAAGCTGCGCAAGATGGAGCTCGGCGCCATTGATTTCACCGACCAAGAGAACTTGGCCCCGGAGACGCGCAGGTAGCCGACCGTGCGCGAGACATTGGCGCAAGCGCTTGAACTGCTGCTGGTTGATGAATTTTAGGACACGAGCCCAATCCAGCTCGCGCTCTTCCTTGCGCTCGTGAAGCTGGCCAAGAAGCCGGTGTGGGTGGGCGACGTCAAGCAGGCCATCTAGCGGCTTTCGCGACTGGGATACCGTGCTGACGCAGTCTGTAGTGGGCAATCTCGCGGCGCGGGGCGTCGACGTATATGCGCGAACGAGTCACAGCCGCGGCGGTTGCACTGCGGATGGCGGACCGAGCCGGTGAGCCTGCCACGCTGCGGCTGCGCGAAACACGGCGAGAACGCGAACGGGGATGGCTCGCCGTTAGCGAAGCGCTCCGAAGCCAGAGACAGATCACGTTTGCCGAGCAGACGCGGCGATTCGTCCGCACCCTGCCGCCGGCGAGGACGGAGCGGGAGTGGCTCATGGCGGGATTGGTTGAACCGGCCCGACGGGAGGGTGCACCCCGGGAGGTATGAGAGGACGCGGTGAAATGCGGCCACTGGGGCTTAGGCCAGCGCTGTCTCGCCGCCAATTTAGAGCAAATGAATAACATGTACCGCCGAGCCAGATGACAATGCCGGTCTTCCAGGTCGGCACTGACAAAAATGCTTTACAACATTCTGATTTAGAAATACTTTCGTATTTCGCGAAACAAGAAAGACTGTAGTGCGCCATGTCCCGACTGAGTAGCCGCCAACCCGTTCTCAAGCCGCAGGATCTCTACCTGTTGCTGGTGCTGGCTGCTTGCCGCGATCGCGGCACGACCTATCCGGAGCTGGCGGAATTCTCGGGGCTCTCCATGTCCGAGGTGCACGCCGCACTCAAGCGCGCCGAGACCGCAAGATTGTTGCACTTCGACGCCAAGCGGCCGCGCATCATCCACGACGCGTTCAAAGAATTCCTGTTTCACGGTGCCAAGTACGTCTTTCCTCCGCTACGCGGCGGCATGGTTGCGGGCATCCCGACAGCGCATGCGGCAGAACCGTTGAGCGCCCATATTGCACCCTCCGCGGACCCCGCTCCCGTGTGGCCGTCCGTCTCCGGCAAGATTCGTGGGATTGCGCTAGCGCCGCTGTACCGTTCCGCTCCGGCAGCGGCGCTACGGAATCAGGCGCTGTACGAGAGCCTTGCCCTGTTCGATGCGATTCGGTCCGGCAATGCACGTGAACGTACGCTCGCGCGGAAATTGCTCGAGGATCGCCTGTGATGCCCGGTGACCCCAATGTCCAGCGGGTCGAGCTGGTGGCAAACGCTCTGGGTAATCTACGCGACTAGCTGGTCCTCGTCGTTGGATGCGCGGTGGGCCTATTGATCGACAGTGCGACGGCGCCACCGCCGCGGGTCACCTACGACGTCAATCTGATCGCTGAAGTTGCAAGGTTGCGCGACTACCATGCGTTGGAGAAGGCATTCGCGCAGCGCGGCTTCACACGCGACCTATCCCCCGAGGCGCCAATCTGCCGCTGGATCGTGGGCTCGGTCAAGGTCGACCTGATGCCCACAAACGAGTCTGTGCTGGGCTTTTCAAATACTTGGTATGCGGAAGCTACACGTTCAGCGACGCGCTACATCCTGCCGAGCGGAGTTGCGATTAATCTGATCTCTGCGCCTGCGTTTATCGCAACCCAGCTCGAAGCCTTCGACTCACGCGGTGGTGGCGACATGGTGGTAAGCCACGACTTCGAAGACATCATAAATCTCGTGGAAGGACGCTCGACACTGGCGGCGGACATGCGCACCGCCTCGCCAGCCCTACGGACTCATGTGGTGCAGCGGCTCGCGGCGATTGTCGCCGACGAGGGTTTCCGAAACACGTTGCCCGGGCTGATCGTCGCGGACCAACTGCATGCGCAGCGAGTCACCAAGGTGCTAGACCGACTTTCAATCTTGGCAGCGCTGTGCAAGTAATATCAGATGCAACGACCTGATCGCCGATTGGAAGCGCTTATGCCTGCGACACCGCGACCCAGACTTATCGCCCTTCGCCGGTGTGTGTAGCGGGTGAGAATGCTTGTTCCCCTAAGGATGTGGGTGGCCCGCATGGCTTCGCACTGTTCCTGGAGATCATCGGCGACTGCAACCACGAGCAAGATGAAGACATGGTTCGTTGCATCGGCGGGGTTTTCGATCTTAGGGGATTCGACCTGAACCGACTCAACCGTGAACGAAACGGTACCAGTAAGCGCAAGCGAGAACCTTCGCAATGACTTCCGGCAACTCCGGACCGCACCCAAACAATTTCTGATCCTCGAGGTTTGCAGTGAAGCCAATCGGTCGCCGCTTGGATAACGGCGCCTTCATGCGTTCGCGAATGGCAGATGGCATTGCGGCAATCGCCTCGTCGTGTTCTGCAAGTTTCCTGTCGAGCCAGGTTTCGAGCTGCGCATAGGAGCTCTAAGCACACAGATTGTGATCCTAAAGCAGACGTTTGGCAGCGTTTAAACGGACTGAGCAATACTCAGAAGCGCGCTTCCGCTTACGCGCTCGCGCGACCGGATTTCAGGGCTGTAACTTTCCCCCCGCCTCGCTCAATTTCCAGCAGAAGCGTCGTCCAAGATTCGAGCGCCGCGCGGCGTTCTACAAAATAGTCGTGTGTGTTGTACACGCCCTGAATGCTGGGCAGTTTGTGATTCAGACACCGCGCAGCGGCTTCGGGGCGCACTCCGAGTGCAGACGAATAGATGCGCATGGTGCGTCGAAGATCAGGAATCGTAAAAGACTCCAGGCCGTACTCAACGGCGGCAAGCGCCGCGTTGAAGGTATCGATGCCCCCATGTAATGCGCGTTGGCGGTGGTCGCGGCGCCGTTTGGGGAAAACGAACCCACCGCCTTCGTACACGGTTGTAACTTAATGGACAGTTGTAGCTAGACCAGGAACACGCCGTCTGGATGTATTGTAGTTAGCCATGTAGCTACCCATCCAGCTACAACTCTGGCGCAGACAGGGTTGGAGGTCCACGGACGTTAGTGGTAAGTAACTGGCTGATTTATATAGAAATGTGCGCGACGACCGAACGCCCAAAAACAACCCGGCAAGCTATTCGATGTTCTGCACCTGCTCGCGCATCTGCTCGATCAAGACCTTCATGTCAACCGCCGCGCGTGTTGTCTCGGCATCCTGGGATTTTGACGACAACGTATTGGCTTCCCGGTTGAATTCCTGCATCAAAAAATCAAGGCGACGACCGGCTGGTTCGGACGCATGCAAGGCTTTTTCTACTTCGGTGATATGGCTACCGAGTCGGTCGAGCTCTTCATCCACGTCCATTTTCGATAAGGCCAACGATAGTTCCTGCTCGAAGCGCTCGCGATTCGGCTCGACCGGGAGCAGGAGGGCACCGAGCCGGTCCTCCAAGCGCGCTCGGATCCGCTGCTGCACATCCGGCAGGCGTATCCGCACGCTCTCGACAATTCCACCAATCTGGGTCGCCCGGGTCTGGATCATCGTGTGGATGCGGCCACCTTCGCTGGCACGGGTTTCATTCAGCGCCACCAGCGCGTGACCGAGCGTCGTGGTGGCCGAGGACTGCAGTTGGGCCGTGTCTGGTTGCGCCCCGTCCGTCAGTACCCCAGGCCAGCGCAGTAAATCCAGCGAGCTCGGTGGCGTGAGCGACCCGCCGTGAGCGGTCGCGCGCTTGGCTACCGCATGGGCGCGTGCGATCAGTGCATCCAAAAGGCCGTCATTGACTTCCAGAGTGGCGCGCCGCGCGGCCGGTGGGCGCAACTGCAGCACGGCGTCCACCTTGCCGCGGCGCACCGCGGCCTGAATGGCGCTACGGAACTCACTTTCTGCGGACCGGAGTTCTTCGGGAACCCGTAGGGCGATCTCTAGATAGCGGTGATTGACGCTACGCACCTCCCAGACCAGGGTGCCGACCTCGGCTGCGTGCTCGCGTCGGGCAAAGCCCGTCATGCTGCGTATCATGGGGTACCGTGTGCGCTAGACTAAGGGGACCACTGTAGCAGCACGACCCCCCTGCTTGCCGAACCATGGGAGACCGCTTGCGCAGCGAACACGCTCACTTGAGCCTGATTGGCGATCGTGCTGAGAATCAGGATCGATCCGCGATTCTGTTCGCAGACGGCGTTTCGTGCCTGATCGTCGCCGATGGCATGGGCGGGCACGCCGGCGGGGCACTGGCAGCGACGGCAACCGTGAACTCCTTGTCCGACTCTTTCTTGCAGGAACGTCTGCCCCTGATGGATCCGCTGGGATTTTTGCACCGGGCGATCGGCAGAGCACATGCGGCGGTCGTTGAGATTGGGCGGGTGGTGCCGATCGCAGAGCGGCCCCGTTCGACCTGTGCTGTCTGCCTCGTGCAGGACGGCGCCGCCTATTGGGCGCATGTCGGCGACAGCCGCGTTTATCATTTGCGCGATGGCCAGGTTCTGGCGCGGACGCGCGACCATAGCCACGTGGAAGATCTAGTCCGTAAGGGCAAGATTACGACCGTCGAGGCGCGCCGGCACCCATTGCGCAATTTCGTCGAGTTTTGTCTCGGCGGGACGCAGGAAATCACGGAGATGACCATCGGTCGGCGGCGGCCGTTGGAACAGGGTGATATCTTGTTGGCCTGTACCGACGGTGTGTGGACCAGTTTTAATGACGATGACATTGGCCACCCGTTTCGCTCCGGTGCCCCGGTAGCTGACGCGATCAAGTGGTTATGTCACTCCGCGGTGACGACTGCCGCACCCTACAGCGACAACACAACGGCCGCCGCTATGCAGTGGCTGGATTGATTTAAGACATCTAGGAGACTCTGTGAGCACCAGACCGAGCGGCCGCGAACCCGGCCAGCTACGCCCTATTCGATTTGTCCGTCACTACACGCGTCATGCGGAAGGGTCGGTACTGGTTGAATTTGGTGATACGAAAGTTCTTTGCACGGCGACTGTAGAAACGGGAGTCCCTGGTTTTCTGCGGGGCAGTGGTCAGGGTTGGATCACCGCCGAGTATGGCATGCTGCCGCGCTCGACGCACACGCGCAGCGCGCGCGAGGCGGCCAAAGGCAAGCAGAGCGGCCGGACGCAGGAAATCCAGCGTTTGATTGGGCGCAGCTTGCGTGCGATCGTTGATCTACGTGCGCTTGGTGAACGTACGATCACCTTCGACTGCGACGTCCTGCAAGCCGACGGAGGTACCCGCACGGCGTCGATCACCGGCGCCTATGTCGCCTTGGCGGATGCCGTGCGTGCACTGCGTAAGCGAGGCGATCTGAAAGTCGATCCACTGCATGGGCAAGTGGCGGCGGTGTCGGTCGGGATCTGCAATGGCGTGCCGGTCATCGACCTCGATTATCGCGAAGACTCAGGCGCCGAAACGGACATGAACGTCGTGATGAATGATGGTGGTGCGTTCATTGAAGTGCAAGGCACAGCGGAAGGGCATGCTTTTCGCCGCAATGAACTGGATGCGCTGTTGGATTTGGCCAGCGCTGGGATCAGTGAGATTCTTGCACTACAGCGCGCGGCGCTCGCCGAGGGCATCTAAGCGTGCTGACTCTGCCGCGTCTCGTGGTCGCTACCGGCAATGCTGGAAAACTGCGCGAGCTCGCGGCGATGCTCGATGGGGTTGCGGGGGAATTGATCCCGCAGTCTGCTTTGGGTGTCGTGTCGGTGGAAGAAACCGAGTCTACTTTTCTGGGTAATGCGCTCCTCAAAGCCAGGCATGCGGCGCGCGTGACCGGTTTGCCGGCGCTGGCAGATGATTCCGGATTAGAAGTCGACGCACTACAGGGGGCGCCTGGGGTCTGGTCAGCACGTTATGCCGGCGATAACGCTGATGATGCGGCGAACAACGCGCGTTTGCTGACCGCTCTTGCTGAAGTGCCAACGCCACGTACCGCGCGCTATCGGGCGGTATTGGTCTTGGTGCGCACGGCAGAGGATCCCGCCCCGTTGATTGCCGAAGGCGTCTGGGAAGGCGCCATCGCCTGTGCGCCCAGAGGTGCCGGTGGCTTTGGCTACGACCCGCTGTTTCTGGTCGAGCAGGGCGCGCGAACGGCCGCAGAGCTGGCTCCGGATGAGAAGAACCGATACTCGCACCGTGGCGCTGCATTGGCGCAGCTACGCGCGCGGTTGCTGGTCGCCTGACGATGCTGGCCGATCCGCCGCTCGGTCTTTACGTGCACGTGCCTTGGTGCGTGCGCAAATGCCCCTACTGCGACTTCAACTCCCACGTGCACAAGGGCGCTTTGCCAGAAGATCGTTATGTCGATGCCCTGCTGTCCGATCTGGAGAGTGAAGCGACGCATGTGCCGGGGCGCGTGATTCAAACCATATTTTTCGGTGGCGGTACGCCGAGCCTGTTGGCGGCCGAGACCGTGGCCCGGCTCATTGCCGGCATTCGTGCCCGTGTCGAGGTAGCTGCCGATGCGGAGATCTCGCTCGAGGCGAACCCCGGTACCGTAGAGCGTGGTCGCTTTGCGGGTTACCGCGACTCGGGCGTCAATCGAATTTCCCTCGGTGCGCAGAGCTTTGGTGGGCGTCAGTTGGCGTTGTTGGGTCGAATTCATACCGCTGAGGATGTGCCGGTGGCCGTGGCGGAGATCGCTAGTGCGGGGATCGGTAACTTCAACCTCGATCTTATGTACGCGCTGCCCGAACAATCACTGCAGGATGCGTTACGGGACGTGTCTGCAGCCATTGCCTTGGCACCCACCCACCTGTCGCATTATCAGCTGACGCTGGAGCCAGGGACGGTATTCCATAGCCGTCCACCGGCACTGCCGGATGAAGATTTAGCCGACCAGATCGAATTGGCCACGCACGCCGCGCTGCGTTCGGCCGGCTACCGGCGCTACGAGATTTCGGCCTGGTCGATGCCCGGCGCCGAGTGCCGCCACAACCTCAATTATTGGCACTTTGGCGATTATCTTGGCATCGGCGCCGGGGCGCACGGTAAGCGCTCGGCGGCCGGGCGCATTGTCCGAACCGAGCGGCCCAAGGGGCCGAAGGAGTATTTTGCGGCGGTCGAAGCGGGCCAGTCCTCGATGGAGCGCGCCATCCCTTCATCCGAGCGCCCGTTTGAGTTCTTCCTGAACGCCTTGCGCCTCGTCGATGGCTTTGAAGAACAGGCGTTTGAGGCCACCACGGGTCTCAGAATCGCGACCGTCCATGCCGCGCTAGAGTCTGCGCAAGCCCGAGGGTTGTTGGCGAGAACCCCGTCCGGATGGCAACCGACTGCGCTCGGACTGCGATTCCTCAACGACTTGCAGAGCAGTTTCCTGGTGAGCGCTTGAGCGCATTCAAAAATATTATGACAGCGCCTGAAACTGCTTGACAGAGTGCGAATTAGCGCTCGTGTAAACGACGCGGTGGGGAGAGTTGTGCACACCGCGCCTTGGATAGTCGAAAGATGTGGACTAACGCGCCTTTCCTGAGCCTTCACCTTAGGTGATCGTCATTAACCATATGTTTTATATAAATAAAATAGTGTGCTCACTTTTTAACCAAACTGACATCAAAGCCATTTTTCCGCCGTGCTGCATGTTGTTAACGCATTTCATCCACACAGTTATCCACAGGAAATGTGGATAACAATGACAACCCAAAAAACACGACCGCTTACGCGATAAACTTCAGTAATGAATCACGTTGCGGCGCCTAACTGACTGCCCTGCCTAACACTTTTTGTTAAATTCTCTGTGCGTGAGGGGTTTGGTCTGGAAACGGTGTCTTGCACCTAGAAGGATGCCGCCCTATACTTCGCGCCCTTTTTGCGACCCTTTAAACTGAGTGAGCCTGCGATGAAAGCTGCGATCCACCCGGACTACAAGAGCATCACCGTGACCTGCAGCT
>CAIVRI010000035.1 GCA_903908265.1 uncultured Pseudomonadota bacterium | reverse complement strand
GCGGGTACTTGGTGCGTCTGGTCCATCTGAATCAGCTTGCCGATGGCACGATTCATCACCATTACCTCACAGATCGCCTTGCGTACTCTGCTGTCAGCGCGTTTGACCAGTACTTGGGTGATGACGGCAATCAGGCTCTGAGCCAGAAAGCTCTTGGTTTGTTCGCGCTCCTCTGCAGGGAGCGCATCAATGATTCGATCGATTGTTTTTACGGCACTAGTTGTATGCAAGGTGCCGAGAACCAAATGGCCTGTTTCGGCCGCGGTCATTGCCATGCGGATAGTATCCGCATCGCGCATTTCACCGACTAAAATAACATCTGGATCTTCGCGCATGGCGGCGCGGATGCCCTCGGCGAAGCTCGGCACATGGGTGCCGTGTTCCCGTTGGATAATTTGGGATTCCTTGCTGGAATGAACGAACTCAATCGGATCTTCAAGGCTGATGATGTTGAGGCGGCGCGTGCGGTTCAATTCGTCGATCATTGCCGCCAGCGTGGTTGATTTTCCCTGTCCAGTAGATCCGGTGACCAGAATCATCCCCTGATGGTGGTCGAGTAGTCGTCTGGCCACCGCGGGTAGGAAAAGACTGTCCAGAGACGGTACCGTTGATGGGATGGCACGGAAGACTGCGCCTACCCCAGTCTCTTTTCGGAACACGTTGACACGGAAGCGTCCGCCATCTTCTGTCACATGAGCGAAATCGAGATCGTTGCCGGTACGGAATTGCTCTGCAAGTTTTTTAGTGAGGATTTCCTCGACGTAGCCCTCGAGTTCCGACGCGCCGAGATCTCTAAAGCGGATCGGCACGAGATCGCCGTGCATCCGCAGCATTGGCGGGACGCCGACGGCAAGGTGTATATCCGAGCAGCCTTGAGCGCTACCGAGTTTTAGGAAAGCATCGATGCGGGCCATCGTCGTCGCCTCCTTAGACACAGCGCTCGAGATCGAGGCTGAGTTCCTCCATAGACTGGTACCGTTTTAGCTTATCTACGGCCATCGTGCGCGTAATTACTGCCGCCAGTGTGCTAGGGATTTTCGGATTGACCTGGTCGATGGAGCGCGCCTTGCCCTGTACGTGCTGATACATGATGGCCATATGGTCGCCTTGCGTATAGGGAGCTACACCGGTGAGCATCTCATAGAGCACAACCCCTGTGGAGTACACATCGGCACGAGGGTCGATGGCTTTGCCGAGAATTTGCTCCGGCGCCATGTACTTTGGCGATCCAATCACGTAGCCGGTCTTCGTGAGCTGAGCGTCCCCCTCGCGCTGTGCCGCGGCAACGCCAAAATCGACTATTTTCAGCAGTTGATTATCGTTGATCAAAATATTCGAGGGTTTCAGGTCTCTGTGCACGATGCCGATCTGGTGCGCGACAGCCATACCTCGGCAGATATCGATGCCATAGCGCACGGCACGTTCGATCGGCAGCGCTTTTTCTCCGTGAATTTCCGCAGCGAGAGTATGGCTCTCAAAATACTCCATGGAAATCGCGTAGTTGCCGCGAATTGCCAAGAAATCATAGATGCGGATAACGTTTCGGTGCGTGATCATACGACTGATTCGGAGTTCGCGTGTGAAACGTTGCAGCATTCCCTCGTCTTGGGCAAACGAGGGGTTTAAGAATTTGAGAACCAAGCGTTCCCCAACCACGACGTCCTGCATAAGTAACACGGTGCCAAAGGCGCCTTGGCCGACCTTCGACAGGTATTTGTATCGCCCATCAATCACGTCACCTGGACTCAGCGTGGCAATGTCTAACCGTTGCAAGATGCCATCGGCGTGTGCGGAGGCAAGCTCCCGCAGATCGGCGGCCTCTAGCATTGTCCGTGAGGTGGGTGCCAACGTCTGTGCAGTATCATCCAAGCGTGCGCTACTGCCGGGATGGCGATCCTCTAGCATTTGCATTGCCCGTGCGGCAGCGCTGGAAACGGTTTGTTCTGTTGTGAGTTCTCCAACGGAGCGCAGACGGGCGCGTACCGTGTCGAGCGAGCTGGAGTCGGCCAAAATGCCGAGCGCATGCAGCGTCTCGATGCGGATTTCGCTCTCAGACATCTGTAATAGCGGGAGCAGGGAAGGGACGATACCCGCACCACCGATTTTCGTGAGTGCGCGGATGACTGACGGAATTGTGTGTGTCTGGCCAGTTAACATGGCCAGTAGCCGTGGTAGGGCTTTCTGGTCGCCAATAGCCGCCAGTGCATCTACCGCCCGTTCGCTAACCCACCAGTCGGTGTCAGCGGTTGCGCCAATCAAGTGTTCGACTGCACGCTCATCGTGAGTCAGGTTGAGAATTTCGATGGCGGTCCGACGGATCTCATCGTCCCGGTCATTGACTAATGCGATGACTGCATCAACAACCCTAGGCCCCCCAATCTTGCCGAGCGCATCGGCGGCGCGACTGCGTACCCACCAATCACTGTCCTTAATCGCTTCGAGTAGATATTTGATGGATTCGACATCACAAAGCTCGTTTAGGACTTCGACCGCTGCGCGTCTTGCGTATTCGCTTTCGTGTTGCAGCGCTGGCAATAGCAACGGGATCGTTTGTGGATGGCGTGCGCGGATCAATAGCTCGATGGCTTTATTAGCGACATCCATGTCGGGATCAGAGATCAAGGGTGCGATGACCTTTACATCGGTGATAACGGACATTTTGAGTAGAGTTGCTAAGGCCGAGATTCGGACTAATTTCGCTGGGTTGCGCAATTGCGCAAGCAGAGCATCTGCTACATCTGGCCGATCGAAACGGGCAAGAATTTCCATGAGATGAATACGGACGGCGATGTCTTTGCCTTCGATGCGCGCAATGAGATCGGGCACTGAGGATTCGTCGGCAATCTCTCCGATTACCCGGAAGAGAGAGGACTTGTCGCGTGATTCCATCGTGTACGCGGCTGCCAGCAGGTCGCGTAATGGAATACGTGTCTTCTGCGCGGCAATGATCTCGATTAGCACACCCGTCGGTAGGTCAGGGTCCTTGAGGGATTCGAGCAGTTGACTCAAGGGAAAATTATGGGAGGTCGATAGTGCCCACGACAAGGCTGACACAACCCTAGGATTCGGATGCACTAGTGCGGCGAGCAGGACTTTAAGGTAGCGGGCGTCGGCCAACCCGGCCAAAACCTCCACATAGGCGAGCGTTTCCCGACGGTCCGCGGTGCCCAGTGCTTCAACGAGCATCGGGATGACCTCTCCACCCAACGCGACGAGCTTTTGGATTGCCCGACGGAACGCAGGACTATCGGGGTCCTGGATCGATTTCAGGTCCTTGAGGAGGCGTTCGCCACGTAAGGTGGTCAGGAATTTCACGTGCCAGATTATGCCACAGGGGTGTGCCAAAGCCCCCCGAGCGGTGTGGCGTTCTATAGAATGCGTGAACTACTTCCGATCCTGCTGGTGACTATGGATTCTCACACATTGCTGGCCGCCGCCCGGGCTACGATCGACCCTGCATTGGAGCGCCCGCTCGGCGCTGCCGTACTGGACGTTGTTTGTGTGGGTGAGCAGGCCACTTTGCGCATCGAACTGGGCTACCCGGTGGTCGGTTACGAGCGCGAATTAGCCCCGGTTTTAGCGGCGGGACTCCAGGGCGCCGGGTGGGGTGGGTCAATCCGGCTTGAGTTGACGGCTCGGATTACGGCGGCTGCGGCGCAGGGCTCGCTCAAACCCGTGCCAGGTATTCGCAATATTCTGGCGGTGGCCTCCGGTAAGGGTGGCGTGGGCAAGTCGACAACCGCGGCCAATCTTGCCTTGGCCTTGGCAGCGCAGGGCGCGCGAGTCGGCATCTTGGATGCCGATATTTACGGTCCTTCGCAGCCACTGATGATGGGTCTTGCAGGTGAGCAGCCCACCACTCGGGACGGTAAGCGCATTGATCCGCTACGTGCCTATGGCGTCGCGGTGATGTCGATAGGCTTTCTGATTAATGCCGAGCAGCCGATGGTCTGGCGGGGCCCGATGGTCACTCAGGCGCTGATGCAATTGCTGAACAGTACCGAATGGGGTGAACTCGACTATTTGGTGGTCGATATGCCACCGGGTACCGGCGATACGCAGTTGACCCTCTCTCAACAGGTGCCCGTCAGTGGTGCGATTATCGTGACCACCCCACAGGACATCGCCTTGCTAGACGCCCGTAAGGGCCTCCTGATGTTCCGCAAGGTGGCCGTACCGGTTCTGGGGATCGTCGAGAACATGGCGATGCACGTGTGCTCGAATTGCGGTCACGCGGAAGCAATTTTTGGTGCGGGTGGTGGTGAGCGCATGGCAGGTGAGTACGGAGTGCCCGTACTAGGCCGCCTGCCCCTGGACATCCGCATTCGGGAACAGGCAGACGGTGGTCGTCCGACGGTGGTCACTGAGCCGAGCAGTATGCTCGGACAAGCTTACGATTCGATGGCTCGGCGCGTGGCCGCTCGCCTAACCGTGGGTGGCGCCGGTGTTGCAGCCTTTCCGAATCTCGCCGTCAGCGACGACTGATGGTATTCAACTAGGTCTTAGGGAACGATCATGAGCATCAAGTGCGACAAGTGGATCCGGCGCCAGGCTGAAGCAGGGATGATTGAGCCATTCGAGGCCGGCCAGGTCCGCAACCAGGACGGCAAGCGGATCGTCTCGTACGGCACGTCGAGCTATGGCTATGACGTGCGCTGTGCGAATGAATTCAAAATATTTACCAACATCAATTCGACGATTGTCGATCCAAAAGCATTTGACCCACAGAGTTTCGTTGATATCCAATCCGACGTCTGCATCATCCCGCCAAACTCATTCGCGCTGGCCAGGACGGTTGAATATTTTCGCATTCCGCGTAGCACGCTGGTCGTTTGCTTGGGCAAAAGCACGTATGCGCGCTGTGGAATTATCGTCAATGTAACGCCCTTGGAGCCCGAGTGGGAAGGGCACGTGACGCTCGAGTTTTCGAATACGACGACTCTCCCTGCGAAGATCTACGCCAATGAAGGCGTAGCACAGATGCTGTTCTTCGAATCAGATGAAGTCTGCGAGACCTCTTACAAGGATCGCGGTGGTAAGTACCAGGGTCAGAAGGGCGTTACGCTGCCGAAGACCTGAAGTGCAGTGCTGCCTGTGGCGGCGCAGCAGGCCTGGCTTTAAGGGGTTGCCGGGCGGTTGGTCGAATCGGTCCATTTGAGCGATCGCACCGTAAAAGTCAGTCGCGCTCGGCCGTCTTCACGCTGTTCAATGCGGACCGGCAACCAACCAAGAGATGGCGCGAACCAGTAGCGCCAAGTGCGCCCGGTGCCATCGTAATTTTTACGCTCGCTCTCGTAAATTACGGTATCGACGTCACCTATTTCGGTTTGCAGTTTCGCCGCACCCTTTTTCGGGTAGGTGTAGTGTTTGATCGTGCGGCCGTCCAGGAGCGGGTACTCGGACGGTTCGCGACCCGCGAGCAGATCAACGACAGGCGCCAAGCGAATGGTGTTGACGTCTTGCTGGCTCGGCTCCAAGGTGCTGTCTAAGGGCTTCCCATCCACCCGGCCGCTCATGCGGTTGTGCGCCCAATCGTAGGTGAGCTCGGTTTGATGCTCCGGGTCATGACCGCCATCCGTTAGCGCATAACGTTTCGGCTGAACGCCTTGGGCTGTGATTCGGAACCAACTGCGCTCCAAGGACTCGGGGCTCACGACTAGGCTTGCGAGGAAACTTGGGAATGCGCGCGTCTCATAAATCCAGCCTTCATTGGCCTCGTCACGGATCAAACTCAGGCGCAGGTCACCGGCGCTGAACCCCCTAAACGTCGTGTGATAGGTGATTTCATGGGGACGCAAGTCGTCAGCTCGTACCGGGCTGGCCGCTGTGAGGGCTGCGACGGTCAGTACGGTCCATTGCGTGATCCAAACGAAAGTCTTAGACATCAGGATAGGTCCTTCGCGCAGGCATGGTCAGCGGTACGCCGTCCACATGCACGACGTCACCGACAAGTGTCAAACGCCCCGTGGCGTGCCAGCTAATGATCTCCGGATAGAGTTGGTGCTCCGCGCGGTGTACGCGTTCGGCCAAAGCCTCCTCCGTGTCTTCTGGCTTCACAGGGACGACCGCTTGTCCGACCAGTGGGCCGCCGTCGAGTTCCTCAGTCACGTAATGCACGCTACACCCGTGTGTCCGTGCGCCATCCACTAACACCCGATGATGGGTGTGTAACCCTTTGTAGTCGGGTAATAGTGACGGATGGATGTTGAGCATCCGACCCGCGTAATGTTGGACGAACGCGGGTGTGAAAATGCGCATATAACCGGCGCAGACGAGAAGATGCGGATCGTAGCGGTCGATCGCTGCCATGAGCGCGCGGTCGTGTGCTGCCCGATCCGGGTGGTCTTTCAGCGGTACTGCGACTGCGTCGATGTGCAGGGCGCGAGCGCGTTCTAGGCCGTAGGCGTCCGGCCGGTCGGAGACCACTGCCCGGATATCAATGGGTAGGGTACCGGCACGCGCTGCCGCAGCGATCGCCGCAAAATTGCTTCCGCTGCCCGACAGTAGTACGACGACCCGGTGGCTCATGGTCGCTTCAGTCGAGTAGAACGCCGCCGCTGCCCGGGCGCACCTCGCCGATGACCGTGGCGGTCTCGCCAGATGCTCGCAGGCAGGTCAGCGCTGCATCGACGTGCTCTGGGGGGACGCAGACGGTCATGCCGATGCCGCAGTTGAAGGTGCGGTGCATTTCGGTTTCGTTAATGCCGGAGGTTGACTGCAGCCACTCGAACACGGCTGGACGCTGCCAACCCTGAAGATGCAGGACTACTTCCAGTCCGTCCGGTACGACCCGTGGGATATTGTCGAGCAGCCCACCACCGGTGATGTGCGCCAGCCCATGCACGGGCACCTCTGCGAGTAACTGGAGCAGTGACTTCACGTAGATGCGTGTCGGTGCCAGCAGTTGGTCGTACAGGGGTCGACCATCGACCAGCGTCGACTCGTTCGCGCCCGACAGCGCGATCAGTCGGCGAATCAGGGAATAACCGTTGGAGTGCGGACCCGACGAAGCTAGCCCGATGAGGATATCGCCGGCTGCGGTCTTGCTGCCATCAAGCAACTTGTCCTCATCCACGATACCGACGCAGAAACCTGCTAAATCGTAGTCATCGCCGCTATACATGCCCGGCATCTCGGCAGTTTCGCCACCGACCAGTGCACAACCTGCGAGGACACAGCCTTCAGCAATTCCGGCTACAACGCGCTCGCCGATCGCCACATCGAGCTTTCCTGTTGCGTAGTAGTCGAGGAAAAAGAGCGGTTCGGCGCCTTGCACGACCACGTCGTTGACGCACATGGCCACCAGATCAATGCCGATGGTGTCATGGCGGCGGGTGTCGATGGCGAGCCGCAGCTTTGTGCCGACCCCGTCCGTGCCCGAAACGAGTATGGGTTTCTTGTAACGGTCCAATGGGACTCGCACCAGGGCGCCAAAGCCGCCAAGGCCGCCCATGACTTCAGGGCGGAGGGTGCGCTTCACGTGTGGTTTGATGCGCTCGACGAGTTCGTCGCCGGCATCGATGTCCACGCCGGCATCGCGGTAGGTCACTGGGGTACGCTGTAGAGTCATTTCGCTCGCCGGTCTAACGTATGGCTTGTGGTATTTTACATGGTCAACCGGACGCACGCCGAAAGAGCGCACATTCGGTCGTTAATAACGGGATTTCAATGCGTTACCGGCACTTTGTAGCCACCTGTTTGCTCGCAGGGCTAGGTTTTGCGCCCGTCAGGGCCGGTAGTGCCGTTCCTGTAGAGGGACTTTATGAGGGCGCCGTGGCGGGGGAAGCCACCGAGACGGGGCGTGCGGCAGCGGCCGCTGATGCCCTGCGGCAAGTCGTGGTCCGGGTCAGCGGCCGCAGCGTCGCAGCCAAGGATCCGGCGCTCCAGTCCCTCTATGGCGATGCCGCAAAATACGTGCAGACTTTCCGATCGGTCGCGCCTGGGCAGGTAGCGGTGAGTTTTGACCCAAACCTGGTGGAAGAGGCTCTCGCCAAGGCCGGACAGCCGCTGTGGGGCCGCGAGCGGCCGCAAGTGCTGGTGGTCCTCGATGGGCCGGCGGCGGCGCAGGCGGGCGTCCGGCGGGATTTATTGGTCGCCGCACAACTACGCGGCATACCGTGCACGTTTCCAGAGACCAAGACCGAGCCGCCCATGGACGTGCGGGAAGGCAAGCCGGAGGCCCTCCAGGCCGTCGCGAAAGCGTTTGGCGCCGATGCGCTCCTCGTATTGCACTTCGGTGGCACTGTCGTGTCGGGTGATTGGCATGGGCCTGGTGGCGACGGCACTGCCATCGGCGCAATCACGGATGTGATGCAGGTGATGGCCGATCGATTAGGCAGCGCATTGGCGCTGCCGGCAGGCGAAAGCGGTAAGGTATCAGTAGTTGTCCATGGGGTTTCCGATTTGAAAGCGTTCGTGAGTGCGTTGTCACAACTGGCCAACCTCCCCTCCGTCCGTGGGGTTTCGGTTGAGGGGGTCACAGCATCCACCTTGAAGGTGCGGGTCTCCGGCGCGATGGATGCGGCCGGATTACGAAAAGTGGTCGGCGATTTGGGCCATTTTGAGGTTGCCGCCAGTGGCGGCTTGCGCGAAGTCGATGTGGTGTACCGCCCATGAAATTATCTTGGTTGCCTAATGCACTCAGCGTCATGCGCATTTTGCTGGTGCCTCCCAGCGTGCTGACGCTGTTGGCAGGCCGTTATGACCTCACACTGATGTGTTTTGGCTGCGCAGCCGTTTCCGATGGGCTGGATGGTTGGTTGGCCAAGACGTTTGGCTGGACTAGCCGCCTCGGCAAAATACTCGATCCGATTGCCGATAAATTGCTGCTCGTCAGCCTCTATCTGGCGCTGGCGCTGGTCGGCGCGATCCCCGTTTGGTTGACGGTGGTAGTCGTGCTGCGCGACGTTGTGATTGTGCTGGGTGCAGCCGTTTATCGATGGTTGATCGGTTACATCGAAGGGCATCCTACGGCGGTCAGCAAACTCAACACACTCATCCAACTGGTTTTTGTGTTGCTTGTCATCACTCGGATGCAGTGGCCTATCGTTCCGGAAAGTGCAGTCACTTGGCTCGGGGCTGCAGTTTTTGTGACGACGATCGTCAGTGGTCTTGATTATGTGTTGACTTACGCGCGTGCCGCAATCCGTGCACGTCGGACGCAATCCTGATGGAGCAGCTTGCGCTTCTGGGCGTGCGTCTTCGAGCCGCTGCAACCTTTGAACAATTTGAGACCGGCACGAATGCTGCGGTCGTTGCCGCTTGCGAAGCCCGTACGCGGGAACGGGGGCTCGCACCGGCACTGATCTGGGGCGTCGGTTGTAGCGGCCGCTCGCACCTGCTGCAGGCGATTTGTGCTCGAGCGACCAGTCGAGGTCGCAGCGTGGCGTATCTGCCTCTCGCAGAGCCTTGGTGTCAACCGGGCATGCTGGTCGGGCTCGATAAGCTTGATGTCTTGTGTTTAGACGACGTGGATGCGCGGCTCGATGATCCGGATTGGGCGAGGGCGCTGTTCAATCTCTATAACGACATTCTCGATGTCGGTGGCAACTTAATTTTAACGACTGGATGCGCCCCTGCCGGATTGACGGTGGCATTACCCGATCTGGCCTCCCGTCTTGCCGCCTGCTTGATCCTACAGGTGCGTGTATTGGACGCGGAGGCTCAGGGGCGAGCGCTCAAGATGCGGGCGCAAGCACTAGGCATTGAATTGCCGGACGACGTATTTGCTTATCTCTATCATCGGCTGCCGCGTGATCTGGGCACTCTGCTCGATGCGCTCGATCGTCTGGATGCCGCGTCGTTGTCCCATCAGCGGCGTCTGACCGTGCCCTTCGTGCGCAGCGTACTTAGTCTGCTGGACGACTAAGGCGCAAATGCGCAATGGACGCTACGAAGACAGCGAAGGCCAATAGCACCTGTAGCGCTGCCCAAAGGCGCGCTCCGGGGTTGGCCAACATCTCCATGAGACCGTATGCAATATAGGGGGACGTGAGTAGTACGGCCCACAGGGCGCCCCGCCGGTCACCACGGACCAGGCGCGGCAGTAAGAGCAGCCAAGGCAAAGCGCCGACGCAAAACATGAGTGCTGCTGTGGCGGGCCGATAGCGCAAGAAGGCCCATGTCCCGAGTTCCGTCACAAGTAGGGCTGCAATGCTGGCGAGCACTTGGGCGGAACGTCTCATACCCGCGGTTCGCCTTGCAGGCGCAGGGCGGCCGTTGCGATCCGACGGCCGAGTACTTGTGCCAAGTGCTTTTCGTGCTCCCCCAATGCGGGGGCCTGCCCATTCGTCACCACGCCCGCCCCGTAAGGCCCACCGCCGTGCGTGCGTGACAGGCTGGCATCGGTAAAGGGGATACCCACGATCAGCATGCCGTGATGCAGTAGCGGCACGATCAATGACAGCAGCGTCGCCTCGTGGCCGCCATGGGGCGTGCTGGTCGAAGTAAAAACGCCGCCCGGCCGGCCGACCAGGGCGCCACTGACCCAAGAGGCGCTGGTGCCGTCCAGAAAGTACTTCATCGGCGCGGCCATGGTTCCAAACCGAGTCGGGCTTCCCAGGGCAATACCATCTGCTGAAGCCCATTCCTCGGGCGTCACGTACGGTGGGCCCTCTGCAGGAACGGCTTCGATAGGCGGTTGTACCGCCGAAGTAACCGGCGGCACGGTGCGTAGCAAAGCGCTCGCCCCCGCAACGCTCTCGACGCCACGGCAGACCTGGCGCGCGAGTTCCAAGGTGGAACCGTTGCGTGAGTAATAAAGAATCAGGATATTGGCCATGGGGCTCCGCAATCGGGTACGGCTATGCTGAATCCTCAGGCACCGAGGCGGCGCTTGAGGAACGACAGCGTTTCGGCTAGCGGCATGTCTTCGTTGGTTTCAGCCCGGCGGTGCCGATATTCCAGCGTTCCCGCATCGAGTCCGCGCTCGCCGATGACGATGCGGTGCGGGATGCCGTACAGCTCGGCGTCGGCGAATTTCACCCCAGGGCGCGCTTCGCGGTCGTCGAGCAGAACGTCTATGCCGGCTGCCGTAAGCTCTGCGTAAAGCGTGTCGCTCGCGTCCCGTACACGCTCCGATTTTTGGTAATTCATTGGTACCAGGACGACCTGAAACGGGGCAATCGTATCGGGCCAGATGATGCCCCGCTCATCATGATTTTGCTCGATGGCTGCGGCAACAATACGAGTAACGCCGATACCGTAACAACCCATCAGCATTGGCAGGCTCTGACCGTTGGTATCGAGCACGGTAGCGCCGAGCGCTTCACTGTATTTAGTGCCCAGTTTGAAGACGTGACCGACCTCGATGCCACGAGCGAGCAAGAGCGTGCCTTGACCGGACGGGCTGGGATCGCCTGCGACGACATTGCGCAAGTCGGCGACCTCGGGTTCCGGGAGATCGCGGCCCCAGTTCACGCCGGTGAGATGCGCATCCCGCGTATTGGCGCCGCAGACGAAGTCGGCCATGACCACGACGGCGCGGTCTGCGATTACTTTACACGGGAGGTTGACCGGCCCGATATAACCAATTTGCGAGCCTAAGGCGGCGATGATTTTCTCAGCAGACGCCATACGCAATGGGCTCGCGACAGCTGGTAAATTCTGCGCTTTCACGGCATTCAGTTCGTGGTCGCCACGCACCAATAGTGCAACGACGCCGCCATCAGTGCCATCGACGACTAGCGTTTTTAGAGTTTTTGCGCCGTCAATCCCCAGCATCGCCGTTAGATCGGCAATGGTCTTGGCGCCAGGGGTTGATACTTCTTTCATCGTCTCTGCAGGTGCCGGGCGGGGGCCGGCGGGTGCCACGGCTTCGGCTTTTTCGATATTTGCGGCGTAGTCATCGCCATCTGAGAACGCAATGGCGTCTTCACCGGACGCGGCCAAGACATGGAATTCCTGTGAGCCCGTGCCGCCGATGGCGCCTGGGTCTGCCAGTACTGCGCGAAACTTGAGGCCCAACCGCGTGAAGATTCGGGTGTACGCGTCGTACATCAATTTGTAGCCTTCATCCAATGAAGCGGCGTCCGCGTGGAAGCTGTAAGCGTCCTTCATCAGAAACTCGCGCGCGCGCATCACGCCAAAGCGAGGACGGATTTCGTCGCGGAACTTCAGCTGGATCTGATAAAAGTTCACTGGCAATTGGCGATAGCTCTTGAGCTCCCGTCGTGCGATGTCGGTAATAACTTCCTCGTGGGTCGGCCCGTAAACGAAGTCGCGGTCATGGCGATCTTTGAGGCGCAAGAGTTCCGGTCCGAACTGTTCCCAGCGGCCCGATTCCTGCCAGAGTTCCGCTGGCTGGATGGTGGGCATGAGCAGTTCTAGTGCGCCGGCGCGGTTCATTTCCTCGCGGACTATGGTCTCGACTTTCCGCAAGACCCTGAGCCCGATGGGTAGCCAGCTGTAGAGCCCCGCGGCAACCCGTCGGACCAGCCCGGCGCGCAGCATGAGCTGGTGGCTCACGACTTCCGCCTCAGCGGGAATTTCCTTCATATTCAACAGCGGATAGTTGGACAGGCGCATGGGTCGAGGCCTCGGACAAAGCGATGAGAATCAGGTGCCTATCTTAGCAGGACGGCGGGATGGGGCTCGATGCGGTTGTTGGCGCGCCCCCTCGGCCCTATGATTGCGTCATGCCCTACCAGAACCCAAAAGTGAGTCGCCCGGTCCGCCGAGGCGTTTTTTTACTTCCCAACCTCCTGACCACAGGGACCCTATTTTCAGGGTTCTATGCCATCGTCGCTGCGATTGATGGGAACTTTGATCACGCGCCGATTGCCATTTTCATTGCGATGATCTTTGACGGGCTCGATGGCCGGGTGGCCCGCTGGACGGGCACGGAATCTGCGTTCGGCAAGGAATACGATAGTTTGTCCGATCTGGTGGCCTTCGGGTTGGCTCCAGCGCTCGTTGTCTATCAGTGGGGGGTCGGCAAACTCCTCGATCACAACGTCGTTTGGGGCCGCATCGGCTGGTTGGTGACGTTCTTTTATGCCGCCTCGACGGCCTTTCGGCTTGCCCGGTTTAACACCCGTACGTCCGTGGTTGATAAGCGGTTTTTCGAAGGTTTGCCGTCTCCGGCCGGCGCCGCGGTGGTGGCTGCCTTTATTTGGTGCGCGCACTACTTTTCATTTAGCGGGCTGCCGGCATTGATCGCCGCTTTCGCTGTGACGGCATTGATCGGCGTGTGCATGACGAGCCGGTTTTATTACTCTAGTTTTAAGAGTGTGCAACTGACCGGACGGGTAAAGGCGACGTACGCAATTCTGGTGCCGTTGTTCTTTGTCGTTATTTCAATCCATCCGCAGATCGTGCTGTTGCTCATGTCCGGTAGTTTTGCCATTTCGGCGCCAATCGTGGCGGTTTGGCGGCGCCTGCGCCGGCGGCCTCTCGACACGGCAGGGCCCCTTTGATGGATCAGCGGCGCGCTGGGTTGCTGGAGGCCATGGCGCTGGAGCGCTACGTGCTCCGCGGCGGGCCTGCAGATAGCATCATCGAGCCAGTTATGGCGCCGACAGTAGCAGTGGTGGCGCCGTTGCCGACGTCGACCACGAACCGTTCCGCAACGGCGACCGTGCGTTCGGTACGACCCCTTGCTGCCCCGGCTCCAGGGGCTGCTGCCGGCCTGCAGCCCCCCCCAGAGACTGCTGACTTGGATTGGGTAGGTCTAGAGGCGGCTGTCGCCGGCTGCCGCCGCTGTGGCTTGTGTGAGGCTCGTACGCAGACAGTGTTTGGCGTCGGGGATCGTGCAGCGCGCTGGCTGATTGTGGGTGAGGCGCCGGGCCCTGATGAAGAGCGTCAGGGCGAGCCCTTTGTCGGGCGGGTCGGTCAATTACTTAACGCGATGCTGCAGTCCATCGGGCATCCCCGACCGACCGTCTATATCGCGAATGTTTTGAAATGTCGGCCCCCCAGCAATCAGGACCCAACGCCTGAGCAAGTGCGCCAGTGCCTGCCAAATCTGCAGCGCCAAATCGAGCTGGTGGCGCCCGACCTGATCCTTTGCGTGGGCCGCGTAGCGGCACAGAACCTGTTGGGCGTGGATACGCCACTCGCGCAGCTGCGCGGAAAAGTCCACCGCTTCGGGGCTGCTGAGCTAGCAGTTGTTGTGACCTATCACCCGGCTTATTTGTTGCGCTCGCCGAGCGAGAAGCGCAAGGCGTGGATAGACTTGCAGTTCGCATTGGAGGTGGCCAATGGCCGCCGCGCCGCAATTTGAATTGGGCCCAATAACCAATCGGCGGATGACTGAGGACGACCTCATTGAGGTCGCGGCCGTCGAGGCTGAGTCTTATGCCTTTCCATGGAACGTCGGGATTTTTCGTGAATGCATCCGCTCTGGCTACTGCTGCCGGGTCTTGGATCGGGACGACGAAATCGTAGGCTATGCGATCATGGCGATGGGGGCCGGCGAAGCGCATGTTCTTAATGTCTGTGTGCGTGCAGATGTGCGCGGCCAGCAGGCAGGGCGTCGCGTGATGCAATGGCTGCTGGATGAGGCTCTCGCACTCGGAAACGCTTGGATTTTCCTTGAAGTTCGGCCCTCCAATAGGCCTGCTGTGCTGCTGTATCGGGCGCTGGGCTTCACCGAGGTCGGGATCCGGCGAGGGTACTATCAGGCCGTTGGAGGGCGTGAGGATGCGCTGGTCCACCGCCTCGATCTTGATGCGTGGCGTTTGGCGAAGGCTAGAGTTAAGCAGGCGTGATGCTGCGCTGATCCGGAGACTGAGAGTCCGGCCGCTCTCCTAGGCGTTTGCTCTGACGCGGGCCAAAGCGCCCGCATCGAGGTTGGTGGCTCATACTGGCGAGGCGGCGGGTGTTAATCTACTGCGCTAAACTTGCTAAGTTTTGTGAAGAAAATAAGAATTTGACGGTAACAAACAGAGGGAAGGTGCCATGCGTCCATTAGTTGCGACACAAGGGTTGCGGTGTTTCCTTGGTATGCTTATGTAGGTTTTCGCCACACAGGCGTTAGGCCAATCGACACCTAGTGGCTCCAGTGCGGTACTCGAAGAGGTCACTGTGACCGCCACCCGGCGCGCAGAACCGCTATCGAAGGTCGCCTTGAGCATCACCGCTTTTGATGCCGAACAGATGGAGGCGCGTGGTGTTCGGAATTTCGAAGATCTGGTGCGGTTATCGCCAGGGTTGAATCTCACAAAAAATTCAGCGACTGGCGCTAGCCGCATCGCGATTAATGGCATCTCCTCTAGCGCTGGTTCCGCTACGACGGGTATCTATATCGACGATACGCCCATCCAGGTTCGCAACTTGGGTTTTGGTGCCAGCACGTCCTTTCCTGGCCTTTTCGACATCGAGCGAGTCGAAGTGCTGCGTGGACCACAGGGCACTCTGTTCGGTGCCGGGTCTGAAGGCGGCACGGTTCGCTTCATTACGACTGAACCGAACTTGAGGGAGTCTTCCCTGTCCGTGCGCAGTGAGGTCGCGACGTTGGCGCACGGTGAGCCGACCTATGAACTGGGCACTGCGGCCGGTGGGCCGATTATCGCTGATAAGTTGGCTTACCGATTTAGTGCGTTCTACCGTCGAGAGGGCGGATGGATTGATGGGGTTGATGGCACCTACAGCATCAAGGATCCAACCGGCGCGTCGTACGGCGATTCGGTTGCCTTCACCAAAACCAGTACGTTGGCAAAGGACATTAACTGGAATCGCACGGTAGCTCTACGTGGAGCGCTCAAGTGGCAGGTGTCCGATGCGATCACCGTATCGCCATCCATCTTCTATCAAAATCGGGGATGGAGCCGTTAGGGACACGTTGGATGCGATCGATCTGGCCCGTTCAGCGCGCGGTACGGCGGATTTTCGCCATACATTGACGCATCTTTGTTGGGTATCCGACGCCGATTTGCCTCGATTCAAGTCCTTGGGTGTTATTGCCAATATCCAGGAGGGGTGGTTGGCCCCCAGTGCGTTTGGCGGCCCGCCCGGTTACGACTATGCACGCAGTACGGCGTCTGGCCCGTTGGGTCCGTGGCTCGCTGGGCGGCTGATGCCGTACGGGCCTCTGCAGGCAGCCGGTGCCCGTTTGGCAGCCGGTAGTGATTGGTTTTATACGGACGAAAATCCTTGGATCACGATGGAGGCGGGGATTACCTCGCGGGATCCCGGCGGAGCTAATCGGGTCGCCATGTTGCCGAACCACGCCCTGGACTTACGGAGCGTGCTCAGAGCGCATACCGTCGACGCTGCGTTCCAAATGTTCCGGGAAAATGAAATTGGCTCGCTAGAGCCGGGGAAGCAGGCGGATCTGATCGTGTTGGATCGGGATCCCTTCCGGATTGACGTCGAGGACCTCCATAAGGTCCGGGTGTTGCAAACGTTTGTGGCGGGTGACGTGGTCTACCAGGCGCAGCCACAATGACGGCGCCGATCTCTAGTTAAAGCCAAGGCCTCTTGGCGGCTCCGAGGCCGTATAGCCGATTGATTTGGACGGCACCCGCAGGCGGCCCGCAGAGAACTGTGCTGCCCGGGTCACCACTGGGGAGGGTGCAGCGGCGGGGCTGCCGGTAGGCGCCAGGCACGGTCGCTCACGGCTGGCGAAGCAAGCAAAGGAGTGACCGGTGCGCTCGGGCCTTCAAAACGCTACCATGGCGGCCCCCTGAGGCCCTACTTCCCCATGACTGAGAATCCCTTCGTTGCCGAGATTGCTCGGCGGCGCACCTTCGCGATCATTTCCCATCCGGATGCTGGAAAGACCACGCTGACCGAAAAGCTGTTGCTATTCGGTGGCGCGATTCAGATGGCCGGTACGGTGAAGGGGCGAAAGGCTGCCCGTCACGCCACGTCCGACTGGATGCGGCTCGAGCAACAGCGTGGAATCTCGGTGACCTCGTCAGTGATGCAGTTCCCGTACCACGAGCGCATTGTTAACCTGCTCGATACACCGGGCCACGAAGACTTTTCTGAAGATACCTATCGTACGCTAACGGCCGTCGACTCCGCTCTGATGGTTATAGATTGCGCGAAGGGCGTCGAGGAACGGACCATCAAGTTGATGGAAGTCTGTCGGCTGCGTGACACGCCGATTATGACCTTTGTGAATAAACTCGATCGCGAGGGTCGGGAGCCGGTGGATTTGCTCGATGAGATCGAGCGCGTCTTAGGCCTCAAGTGCGCGCCAATCACCTGGCCTATCGGCATGGGACGCGCTCTTAAGGGGATCTATCATCTCATCGAAGACAAAATCTACGCGTATGAGGCCGCGGCAGGCGGCCGTGCGGGCACTAATCAGGTGATTGACGGTCTTTTGTCGGAGGAAGCGGCGGAGTTCCTCGGAGATCGCCGTAGCGCGTATCTCGACGAGGTCGAGCTCGTCCGGGGTGCAACGACCGTATTTAATCTCGAGTCCTATCTGGCTGCCCAGCAGACGCCAGTTTTCTTTGGCTCGGCGATCAATAACTTCGGCGTCGAAGAGTTACTGTCCTCATTTGTCGAACATGCGCCGGGTCCGCGGTCTCGCGCAACGACGGCGCGTACTGTTGAAGCGACAGAAGAGAAGTTTTCGGGCTTCGTCTTTAAGATTCAAGCCAATATGGATCCTTCGCATCGGGATCGGATCGCGTTCCTGCGCATCTGTTCGGGACGGTACCTGCGTGGGATGCGCTTGCGTCACGTTCGGCTCGGCAAAGAAGTGCGCATTGCTGACGCATTGACGTTTATGGCGGCAGATCGCCAGACGGCTGAAGAAGCATTTGCAGGCGATATCATCGGTCTGCATAACCATGGAACGATCAATATCGGGGATACGTTCAGCGAGGGCGAGAAACTTACGTTTACAGGCATTCCAAACTTTGCCCCGGAGTTGTTCCGACGCGCTGTTCTCAAGGACCCTTTGAAAGCAAAAGCTTTGCAGAAAGGCTTGGCGCAGTTGTGTGAAGAGGGTGCCACGCAGCTTTTTCGGCCGTTGCGCAACAATGACATGATCCTTGGTGCTGTCGGTCAGCTGCAGTTTGAGGTGGTGGCATTTCGTCTGCAGGACGAGTATTCCGTACAGTGCGTCTTCGAAGGCATTTCAGTGGCGACTGCGCGCTGGATCCAGTGTGGCGATGCCAAAAAGCTCGCCGAGTTTCGGGAGCGTTGCTACGAGTACTTGGCGCTCGACCATGCCGGAGAACTGGTCTATCTCGCGCCTGGACGTGTCAATCTTGAGTTAACGATTGAACGCTGGCCTGGCGTGACGTTCCGAGAAACCCGTGAGCATTTGGCCATCGCCCCCTAAGATCGGGAAGAGGTCAGTGTTGTATTCGGGCGATTGTGGCAGTCCCACGCGGGCAAAAATCGCAGTATCGATGATGGCGCCCGGCGAATCGCACTGAACTAGGTTTTGCTCACCACTTAGCAGGGTCTAAGCCATACAGTGTGCGCAGTTCGGTATATACGTCAGGAAAGTCTTCCTGCAAGGCCTCTGGTTGCTCGATGAACGCTTCCGTTGCCACCGCGAAGAATTCGGCGTCGCTTTCCAGGCTATAGGGGTCAAGTACGCAGGGGCGTTCTTCGGCTTCGGCGCTTTCGAGAGCTTCGAAGGCAGCTGTGACTACAGCCTGCCAGCGCGGACCACCCGATCCTGAGGTAAAGCCCGCAGCGTAATCATGGTAGTGCGCGAATTCGTGGACAACGACGTTGTAGCCGGGTCCTGCTTCGATCACGTCTGTCCAGGAAAGGATCACGCGCGAGGTGTCCCAACTTTGCCCGGAGAGGGGGCGAGATTCTTCTGTGACCACGCCGTTCTCTTCCCACAGTTCAGGTACGACAAACTCATCGGGGTAGACGAGGATCGCTTGCAGATCGTCGTAGACATGCCGTTGGTGACCGAGCAGCAGGAGACACGCATCGGCCGCGATGTCCACGCGTATTGCCTCTGTGATTCTAAGCCCGGCACACCCGATGAACGTGCGCTCACCGAGGAATATCCGTACAAGTTCCTCCAGTCGCCGTCGCAGTGCCGGTGGCAGTCGCTTCCAAGCCCGAGTCCGCCCCAACCGAGCCCGCAACAGGTCATTATCCGGCGCCCTTAAGCGCTCTCGGCGCCGTTCCCGCAGCAACGAGGGCAGTACGATCGCTACGATAGTGCCCGCGGCGAGCGCAATCACGACCGCGAACGCCCACATATCAGGCGCCGAGCGCTTTTACACGGATCAATTGCTCCTCTAGGCTGCCCAGTTCATGGCTGAAGTCGGCGATACGACCGCGTTCTTGTTCAACCACCGCCGGTGGCGCATTGGCGACAAAATTGGCATTGGATAGTTTGGTTTCCGTCTTGCCAAGGTCCTGGCGGATTTTGGCAATACGCTTTTCCAAGCGCGTGACTTCAGCGGCTACGTCGATCAGACCCGCCATCGGCACCAGAATGCGCAGTTCGCCCAGTAGTGCGACGGCCGATTCCGGGGCTACTTCGCCCGATGCGATTGGGCGCAACCCGGACAGATTGGCGAGCCGTTCGATGAAATGACGTGTTCTGGTGAGACGTTTGAGGTCTGCCTCACTGGCATTTTCGAGCAGCACTTCGAAGCGCTTGGAAGGGGCAATGTCCATCTCACCACGAATCTGGCGAACACCGAGAATGACGCCTTGTGTCCACGCCATTTCGGACTCGACGTCGGTATCGCGGCCAGTGGTCTGTGGCCATGGCTGGGACATGATTGTTGGTCCCGTACGTCCCGCGATTGGACCGACGCGCTGCCAAATTTCTTCAGTGATGAATGGCATCAGCGGATGTAGGGCCCGGAGGATAGTTTCCAAGGTTTCGATGAGCGTTCGGCGAGCGGCCCGCTTGTCAGTCTCGGCAGTTGTCTCCGACTGCAGCACGGCTTTGCTGAGCTCCAAGTACCAGTCGCAAAATTCATACCAAGTAAACTCATACAGTGCTTGGCTGGCGAGATCAAAGCGGTAGGTAGCAAAGGCTTGATCGAGGGACGCAACCATCGCGGCTAGCCGCGAACGGATCCAACAGTCGGCGAGGCTCGGCGTCTCACTGCCATCGCCGAGCTCCTGCCCCTCGACGCTCATCGTGACGTAACGGGCGGCATTCCATAGTTTGTTGCAGAAGTTCCGATAACCCTCTATTCGGCCGACGTCAAAGCGGATATCCCGTGACAGTGTGGCCAGTGAGGCGAAGGTGAAGCGCAGGGCATCGGTTCCGTAGGAATCAATGCCGGCAGGGAATTGCTTGCGCGTGGATTTCTCGATACTCGCGGCTAAGTGCGGTTGCATCAAACCAGTGGTACGTTTCTGTACCAGCGCTTCGAGTTCAATGCCGTCGATTAAGTCGATAGGGTCGAGGACATTGCCCTTTGACTTCGACATTTTTTGCCCTTCGTTGTCGCGAATTAGGCCGTGTACATACACTTCGCGGAATGGGACGTCATCCATGAACTTGAGTCCGAACATGATCATTCTGGCGACCCAGAAAAAGATGATGTCGAAGCCTGTGACTAGTACCGCAGTGGGGTAGTACTTTTGGACTTCCATGGTTTTCTGCGGCCAGCCCATGGTCGAAAAGGGCCATAGGGCTGAGGAGAACCAGGTGTCCAACACATCGTCGTCGCGGACGAGCGTTACCTCTTTCGGGACCTGGCGGCGTGCGCGGGCATCTGCTTCATCGCGACCGACGTAAATGGCGCCATCCGGCCCGTACCAAGCCGGAATGCGATGGCCCCACCAGAGTTGGCGACTGATGCACCAGTCCTTGATATTGCGCATCCACTCGAAGTAAGTGCGGTCCCAATTTTCGGGCACAAAACGGATTCGACCCGATTCCACGGCTTCGATGGCAGGCTTCGCCAGTGGCTCGATGCGGACATACCATTGGTCAGTCAGCCATGGTTCGATGACTGCGTTGGAGCGGTCCCCGCGCGGCGTCATCAGCGTGTGTGCGTCTATTTTTTCAACGAGGCCTAGACCCTCGAGTTCCGCCACAACGCGTTTGCGGGCTTCAAAACGATCGAGACCTTGGTAGCGCTCGGGTACTGCGTCGTTGAGCGCTGCGTTGCGGTCAAGGATGTTGATCAAGGGCAGGTTGTGACGCTGCCCGAGTTCATAATCGTTGAAATCATGCGCCGGTGTGATCTTCACGCAGCCGGTTCCAAATTCGCGCTCCACATACGTGTCGGCCACGATCGGAATGTCGCGATCAACCAGTGGCAGGCGAATGGATTGCCCTATCAAATGCGCATAACGTTCATCTTCAGGGTGGACCGCCACTGCCGTGTCGCCCAGCATGGTTTCCGGCCGAGTCGTTGCGACGACCAAATGTCCGGAACCATCAGCGAGCGGATAACGCAGGTGCCACAGGCTGCCCTGCTCTTCAGTGGAGAGGACCTCCAGATCAGACAGTGCGGTATGCAGTACCGGGTCCCAGTTCACGAGCCGTTTGCCGCGGTAGATTAGGCCTTGTTCGTAGAGTCGCACAAAGGATTCGGTGACTGCAGTAGACAGTCCCTCATCCATGGTGAAACGGTCGCGCGACCAGTCGACGCTGGCACCTAGTCTTCGCATCTGCTGCGCAATCGTACCGCCGGACTCCTCCTTCCACTGCCACACGCGGTCCACGAAGGCCTCGCGACCCAAGTCGTGACGGGTCTTACCCTGCGCATTGAGCTGTCGTTCGACCACCATTTGGGTGGCGATGCCGGCGTGGTCTGTGCCCGGCTGCCACAGCGTGTCGTCACCGCGCATACGGTGATAACGGGTCAACGCATCCATGATGGTGTCTTGGAATGCGTGCCCCATATGCAGCGTGCCCGTCACGTTCGGTGGCGGAATCACGATTGCATAGGGCGTGCCTGTGCCGTTGGCCTTGAAACGACCCTCTGCCTCCCATCGCTGGTACAGGCGGGTCTCGATGTCACCGGGGGAGTACGTCTTGTCCATGATCAACTGCCGACTTTGTGCGTCTCTGGAGGAAGGCCGCGATCGCGATAGGTGACGAAACGACGTCGTCCCGCATCGCGGCGGGTAGGGTCCGCGTCGACAAATTCGACGACACGGGCAAAGGTTTCAATACCGTCGGGCACGGTGGGCCCGAGATTTACGAGAATATCGGCTGCAACGGTCCGCCCTGACGTGATCAGCACAGGCGGTAGCGGTGGTGCGCCGGTCTGGGCATCGGCCCGCGAGACGATCTCATGGGGGATAAAAGCCTGGTCATTGAACGTCCACAGCGCAAGGTCGACGCGTTCGGCTGCAGCGGCCGAATCGGTTACGACACAGACGGTCGAGCCGGCCTGCACCCACTGTTCAATACGGCCGCACACGGCCATATCGAGGGCACGCAGATTCGTGCCTTCTAGAATGTGAAATTCGACCGCTGTGCTCATCCGAGATTCGCAAGCAGATAGTCGACGAGTAAGGGGACCGGACGCCCAGTGGCTCCTTTTGCGGCACCCGTGACATAGGCGGTGCCTGCAATGTCTAGATGCGCCCACTTGAGGCCATCGGTGAACTTCCACAAGAAGCACGCCGCCGTCACTGCGCCGCCATCTCGTCCAGCGACGTTGGCAAAATCGGCAAAGTTGCTCTTGAGTTGTTCTTGGTATTCCTCAGCGAGTGGCATGCGCCAGCAGGTGTCCGCAGAACGCTTGCCTGCAGCCAGCAACCCGTTGGCCAAGTCGTCGCTATTGCTCATCAGCGCACTGTTGTGTGAGCCGAGGGCAATCACGCAGGCACCAGTGAGGGTTGCGATATCAATGACCTCGCGGGGCTTGAAGCGTCGACTATAGGTCAAGGCGTCGCACAGGATCAGGCGGCCCTCGGCATCCGTATTGAGGATTTCGATAGTCTGTCCCGACATCGAGGTGACGATGTCTCCGGGCTTTGTCGCAGTACCCGACGGCATATTTTCGACCGCGGGGATGATGCCCACCACATGGATGGGTGCATCTAGCATAGCCAGTGACTTGATCGCTCCAAAAACAGAGGCCGCGCCGGTCATGTCGAACTTCATCTCGTCCATGCCGCCAGGGTCTTTGAGGGAAATGCCGCCCGTGTCAAAAGTGACGCCCTTACCGACCAAGACAATGGGATCCGCCTTGGCGCCACGGCCGCGGTATTCGAGCACAATCAGTTTTGGGGGTTGCGCAGAACCGGCGGTGACCGAAAGCAGTGAGCCCATGCCAAGGCGACGCATTTCGCGCTCACTCAGCACTTTGCAGCGCACCGTGCGGTGCTCGCGGGCAAGGCGGCCGCCGGCATGGGCCAAATAGGTAGGGGTGCAGACGTTGGCGGGTAAGTTGGCCAGATCGCGCGTCCACGAACTGCCCGTGCCGATAGCTGCCCCGTCGCGCACGCCGCGTCGGACATCGCCCAATTCGGTGGGGCTTGCGATGACGCGTACGGTATCGAGGCTCTGGGCTTTCGGCTTCTTGCCTGAGCGAATGACGGGCACCCGGTAGGCCACGTGGAGGAATTGCTCGGTCACGTAGCGCGCGCGGTAGTAGGTGTCGGCGTCCGGTACCTCGGCATCCGCGAAGGTCACCAGTGCATTGCTGGCGGGAGTCTTCAGAGTGGCCTGTGCGGCGCTCGTCAGGGCCTTGCGGTAACTGCGCCGGGACCAGTTTTTGTCGCTGCCGAGGCCAACCAGCAGCACGCGGGCTGCGGGACCCTTGCCAAGGTCAGGCAGGAGCAGGGTTTCGCCGAGGCGGCCGGCAAAGTCCCCAGCGGCTGCGATGCGGGCAATACGGCCACCTAGCGCGGCGTCGATCGAGGGCCCGCTACCGGCCAGCCGGCCGCCTTCATGGACGCCCACAATGGCGCAGTCGGTACGGGTGCGGCGCCCAGCGCCAGATTCTGCCTTGAATTCCATGTCTCTTGCTCCAGCGCGTGGCCATGGCAGCCCGCCTTTTCAGGTCGGTTTGCCCTTCTATGCGCACGGCTTTGGGTTTACCTTACGGGTCACGGCTAAAAGGCCGTCGCTCGTCCAGGTGGACAGTGTACTTTCAAGGGCTTGCCGGCGCGAGCGGCGGTTCGATGTGGGTGGAGCGCGGGTGCGGACGATCGATCGGTACATCCTGAAGGAAGTGACCCTGTCCTGGCTTGCCGTGACGGGGGTTCTTTACGCAGTTTTGCTCAGTCAGCAGCTGGCGCAGGTACTGGGCCAGGCGGCCGAGCGCGGCTATCCGAAGGAAATCCTCCTCAGCCTGATCGGCCTGATGTCCTTGCAAAATGGCACGCTCCTGCTACCGGTCGGTGTGCTGCTGGGGATTTCCTTGGCGCTGGGACGCCTCTACCATGATTCAGAGATGGCGGCGTTGCGAGCCTGTGGGGTAGGGCCCCTGCGCTTATTACGCGCTATAGGGGTGCTGGGACTTGTTGTGACAGGGGCTTGCGCGTGGGCAGTCCTCGACTTGGCGCCGGCGGCATTCGCCCGCGCGCAAACCTTGCAGAAAGCCGCTATTCAAGCCGCGGAATTCGGCTTGTTGGAGCCAGGCAAGTTTCACGCTTTTGCGCACGGCACGGCGGTGTTCTATGCCGAATCTGCCGACCGTGATGGCACGCTGAGAAAAATATTCATCCAACGTCGCGCCGATGACCATGTGGAAGTGATGCTGGCTGACCAGGCGCGCCATATCATCTCTCCCGACGGCAGTCTGCATACGCTGGTGCTGTATGACGGAGAGCGTTTCGATGGGAGCCCCGGTAACCCGGTGATGCGGCGCGTGCGCTTTGCGGAGCACGGCATACCGGTACGGATGGATACGGTCGTGGGTGGTGCGGCGCGGGTTGAGGCGCGTACTACGGGCGATTTACGTCGCGATGGATCGCCGGAGGCCACGGCTGAGTTGCAGTGGCGGATTTCATTGCCGCTCATGGTGCTGATCTTGACCCTGTTGGCTGTGCCCCTCGCTGAGCTGGAGCCCCGACAAGGGCGGTATGCCCGGGTCGGGCTCGTTATTCTCACGTTCTTTATCTACACAAACCTGCTGTCCGTGGCTCGGACTTGGCTCGAGAAGGGCCTGGTCCCTGCCTATCTCGGCTTATGGTGGCCGCACGCGCTTGCGCTGCTTCTGGCGGCCATGTTGTGGTGGCGCCGTTCGCCGCCTCAGTGGGCTTTCCGATGAATCTTCTCGATCGCTACATTGCGCGTCAGGTACTTTGGTTCACGCTGTTGGTTAGCGTGGTGCTGGTCACGTTGGGCGCGCTGTTCTCTTTTATTGAGCAGCAGTCGGATGTGGGTGTGGGTTCCTTCGGGGTGTTGGATGCAGTGGTGGTTACGGCGCTCAAGATGCCCAAGCAAGCCGGACAGCTCTTGCCGATTGCTGCGCTGATCGGTGCCTTGCTCGGGCTGGGTAATCTCGCGCGCAGTAGCGAATTGATTGTGATTCGAGCAGCTGGCGTATCGGTCATCCGAGTATCGGCGGCTGTCGCTGCAGCGGGCTTGTTGCTGTTTGCAGCCGGCGTCGTGGTTGCGGAGTACTTAGCGCCGCCATTAGAAACGTATGCGAACGAAGTACGGACCTTCGGCAAGTATGCGAATTTTAGTTTTGCCGGCAAGGCTGGCGTTTGGCTGAAAGATGGCTCTCGGATTGTGAGTGTGCAAGATCAAGGTGCCGACAGTATTTATGGCGGTGTTTACGTTTTTGATCTCGTAGCGGATGCGCAGGGCCGCCAACGGCTTACCGGTGTGACGCGGGCCACACGGGCAACACTAGTAGCAGAGCACTCTTGGCTTCTTGGTGACTATGAGTCGACCCAAATTGGCGAGAACGGTACGCACTCTATGCGCGAACCTACGCACCGTTTTGAGACCGAAATCAGCGCCGATTTGCTGGGGGCTGCGATACAGGATCCCGACGTATTACCGGTACGGGGTCTTTTTCGTTATGTAGGGCATTTAAAGGCAAATGGGCTGGAATCGCGCACCTGGGAGATTTCTCTTTGGTCGCGTATTGCACGGATGCTGTCCACGATCGTTCTGAGTTTGCTTGCCGTGCCGTTTGTATTTGGTCCACTGCGCTCATCGGGCGCTGGTGCACGCATGGCCATTGGCATCGGGATCGGCATTTTTTATGTGTTGGTGAACCGCACGCTCGAGAACAGTGGTGATGTGTATGGCTTGTCGCCACTCTTGGTGGCGTGGGCGCCATTGTTGGCGCTAAGTGCAATCACTGGGATAGCGATCGCTCGGACCCGTTGAGACTAGTCGCGGACGATCCGTGTCTGGCTGAGGCGGTCCGTGATCGTGCCAGACGAACCCTGGTGCGCCGCCAGATAGCTGAGACTCAATGGCAGCACGGCCAGCAACGCCACCCAGTCACGGCGATGCATATAGTCCAGCACCCCAGAAATAGCCGTTAACCAAAGCGCAGCGGCAATGAGCAAGCGTACGCAAGCGCGGCTCCAGCGTAGCGCGGTGCCATCGCCATTCTCGATGCGGATCTTCCATGCCTTCATGCCTAGGGTCTGACCGCGGTGGGTCCATGCATGCCCGTAGTACAGCGCGAGGGCACCGGCCAAGACCAACTGATGCAGGAAGTGAAAAACAGGCCCGATCTGTGCAGCCGAGAGGTCGTGCCCGGTGAGTGCGACGGGAATGAACGTCACCACCATGAATACAGCCAAGATAAGCAATCCGTCATACACAGCCGCGCCCAGCTGACGCAGGCTGCCGGCGGGGATGCTAACGGGGGGCATGGGGTTCATGGGCGAGCATCCTCGCTGAAGCCGGGCTTGCTGTCACGTGCCGGCGCGCCGGCGCCGACGACTTAAGACTAGTAGTGCGGCAATCAGTAAGAGTAGTGGCGCGGCACAGACGTCGGTGGCGTACAAGATTCGACCGAGGCGGGCGGCTTCTCGGTCCAATTCATGATGGACCCCGCGTAATGCGCGCGCGAATCGGCGCCGCTCGACTTCAGCGCTTGCTAGGTCGCCACGCTGCTGTGGGTTCGTGGCTGGGCCGCCGACCGTACCACCGGACAGATCGGCAATGCGCCGATTAACGTCGGCCAGCGATCGTTCCAAGGCTTCTGACTGTGCTGCGAGGCGACGGTCTGCGTGGTTGCGGATCGCGTCGAGTCGCGCGAATGGGCGCGGCATGGGCTCGCGTCCGCGCAGGGCCACCAGTTCATCACCACCCGTTAGTTCATCGACCACATTCAGGAGAAAATCCCCGTTATTGGCCCACGGCTCGCGGTAGTGCGTGCCGCCGACGTCTTCGTCGCGGATCCACAGCATGTCGGCAAGCCAATCGGTGTCGGCTACGATCACGACATTGGCCGGTTGGTGCGGGGTGGAGGCATTTTCCGGAAAAGCGGCGGGTAGTCGCCCGCGTAAGTGGGTGGCGATGACGTAACGACGACCAGTCGGACGGAAGCCGTGTCGGAGCGTCTCCGGTGTGGCGCCATAGACCAGATCGGCAACTTTCAACGGCGCACTGCTGGTGCTGGTTTGCACCAGAGGTACAGTGCTCACGCCCGGTATTGGTGTCGTTTCAAGGAAGCCGGGGGTTGCGAAATCCAGTCGGTGTAAGCCACTGGTGAGGAGGTCATTGGTGGCAAGGCTACCGGCTCCGAAACCAGCGAAGCCTAAATGTCGTACCGGTCGGTCCCCTCGACCGGCGCCAACCAGCAACGCGTTATCCAGATCCCCGACCGCTAACGTCGGATCGAACCGCAGGCCCCACGCATGCAAAAAAGGTTCAAAGGTCGACGCGTGATCGACGCCCACCCCAACCTCCTCGCGTTGTCCATCAAATTGCGCGTCTGGGTCGATCGCGATCAGTGCCCGCCCGCCATGGGTCAGGTATCGGTCGATATCGCGTAGCAGTTCTGGAGACAAACCTTTCGGGTGCAGTACCAGCAAGGCATCTAGCTGTGGCGGCAGTAACGTTGCTTGCGGCAGCACGTCTCGTATGTCGTACTGTTCGCGCAGTGCATCTTCGATCGCCCAGGGCAGGTGCGTGGACTCGAGTGTGCCGGTAGCGGCCGCTAGGGTCGACAGAAGTCCGACCGTGGGCCGGTGGGGTCGTGCCACTTGGCGTAGGAGGCGAGCAATTCGATACTCAAGGTAGGCCGACTGACTCGGTTCGAACAGGTCAATCACCGTTCGGGTGCCCTCGCTTTCGGCGATCAGACCTAACCACAGATTGTCGCCTGCCTCACCAACGGCCAGAGACCGTAATCCGGCCTCGGCAGCGCGGTCTTCGTCCTCGGAGAACGGCGGTGGGTCCAAGATGGCTAGATGTACCCGGTCGCGAGCCCGTGCTGTGATATCCGACAGGAGTTCCCGGACGCGGCGTGCTTCGCTAGCGTACGCAGGCGATGCCGCTAGCGTTTGTGCGGACGCGACCAAGGTGAGCGTAATCGGTTGCTCGAGCCCTTCAATCAAATGGCGAGTGGCGGGGGCCAGCGTGTAAAGCTGTTCTTGCGTCAGATCGAGCCGAGCCTGACCCAAGAGACGTGGAGCGGCAAGCGATAGTGTCAGTATCATCAGAGTCAGGAGCAGGGCTGCGAGGCGCGGCCGGATGACGCGCCGTAGTAGCACGATCGGTAGTTCACGGATCGAGAGCAGGACGATTGCGGTGGCGGTTAGGCCTGCTGCAGAGAGCCCAAAGAAGTAGGCGACGTCATCTAGACCAATGACGCCACGGGTCAATGCCCGGTGGTGTGAGAGGGCGCCGAGATCGGTCACCGCCTCCACCCAGCTCGCGGGGCACCGATCCCGGAGTAAGTCCGCCACGGCAGGATGGCCCGCCAGCAGTAGCAACACCCCGGCACCTACGGTGGCAATGAAAGCGCTGACCTGATGCCGTGTGGCGGCGGATAGGGCCGAACCTAGCGCGAGCAAGGTGGCACCGAGCAATAAACTACCGAGATAGCCCGCCAGAATGGCGCCATGGTCGGGGTGGCCCAGATAGGCCACCGTGGCCCACAGCGGCGTTGTAGTGGCCAAGGCGAGGGTCAACAGTGCCACGCCCACCACCCACTTCGCCAGAATGGTGGCGCCCAGGCCAATCGGCAGCGTCAGTAAGGACTCAATTGTGCCCTGCCGGCGCTCCTCAGCCCAAAACCGCATGGACAAGGCCGGTGCAAGCCAGACCAACAGCCACGGCTGCAGGGCGAAGCAGGCCGACAGATCTGCCTGACCGCGCGCATACAACTCACCGAACTCGAAGGTTGCGACGGTCGTGAGCACGGCATACGCCGCGATAAAAAGATAAGCGAGCGGCGTGGCAAACGCGGCGCGCCATTCCCGCCGAAGTACTGCGCTAAAGCCCATCACGCTACCGCCTCCCCGGAGGTCAGGGCACGGAACACGTCTTCTAGACGCCCGGTTTCCAGATGCAATCCTTCGATGGCCCAGCACTCGGTCGCCGCGAGGCTGGCGATGTCGGCGAAAGGACGTTGGCCAGGTCGGGCCAGTGCCGTCAGTCTGCGGTGTCCAGGCGCTGCCTCAACCTGTAATACCGATGGCAGTGCGCTGAGCCTTGCGGCGATCGAGCGGCTATCGGCTGTGGGACCAAATTCGATACGCACCGCATTATGATGTCGGGACCGCCGGGCGAGTGCTGTTGGGGTGTCGTCTGCTAAAAGGCGACCTTGCGCCAGAATCAGGGCCCGGTCGCATAGACGCTCGGCCTCGTCAAGAATATGGGTGGACACCAAGACCGTCCGAGTCGGCGCTAGGTGACGAATAAGCGCGTGTACTTCGTCCCGTTGATTGGGGTCCAGACCGTCTGTTGGTTCATCTAGTATCAGGACAGGCGGGTCTCCAAGCAGCGCTGCCGCGAGTGCGACGCGTCGCCGCTGCCCCTTGGAGAGAGTGTCGGTACTGCGATCGCGCAGTGGTCCGAGATCCAATCGTTCGCTTAGTTGGGCAATCGCCGCGCAACGGTCCGAACGGGGACCGAGCCGGGCCTGTGCCGCAAAGTCCAGCACCTCTCGAATCGTCGCTTCGGGCGGCAGGGGGGCTCCTTCGGGGAGGTAGCCGATCGCTATTCGGGTGCTCGTTTGCCGAGGATCATGACCGAGTACGCGGATGCGGCCGGAGGAAGGGCCGAGGTATCCGGTGACCAATTTGAGGGCGGTCGACTTGCCCGCGCCGTTCGGGCCCAGCAGGCCCACGATGCCACCATCGATTTGCGCGCTGACTTCGCTCAACGCGGTGATAAGTCCGTACTGCTTGGAAACGTGTTCCAGTAGGATCATGGGGCTCGTCCGCACGACGAAACGAGGACAAATTGCCGGTTCCTCTGCAAAGGAATCTCCTCGCGTGCGATCATGAGGGTGCTACGTTTCATGGAGTATGCAGTATGAGCCTACAGCGCGAAAAACCCACTAACGGGGCCTTGGTCTGGGATCTTCCCACACGGCTGTTCCATTGGCTGCTCCTCGCCTGCGTGGCGGGCGCCTTCGTGTCGCAGTGGTTTTACCAGCATATTCCGTTCATCGTCCATGAAGTCTGCGGGATGAGCGCGCTAGTGTTGATCGCATTTCGGGTGGTGTGGGGGTTTTTGGGCACGCAGCACGCTCGGTTTTCGGCCTTCATCCGCGGCCCCGCGGTAACGAAAGCGTATCTGCAAGCGGTGCTGCGGCGTCAGACCCCTGCAATGGCTGGCCACACGCCCACTGGGGGGTGGATGATCCTGCTGCTGCTCTTGCTGGTTGGTGGGCAAGCGCTACTTGGCCTGTTCTCAAACGACGAAACCGATGCTGCCGGTCCACTCTATGCATG
>CAIVRI010000034.1 GCA_903908265.1 uncultured Pseudomonadota bacterium | reverse complement strand
CTGCGGCGCGATCCGCTGAGCGGGCATCTCTTTGTGTTTCGCGGTCGTCGCGGCGATCTGTTGAAGGTGATCTGGCACGATGGTCAGGGAGCCTGCCTGTTCACGAAGAGATTGGAACGGGGTCGGTTCCTGTGGCCGAGTTCGGCCGGCGGCGCGGTGACGATCTCTTCGGCCCAACTCGGCTACCTGCTGTCCGGAATCGATTGGCGCAATCCGCAGCAAACATGGCGCCCGACGTCGGTGGGCTGACGGTTTTTTCTTTGCTGTTGCTGACGAATATGATTCTCTTGACGCATGACATCGGCGTCTGAATCTCTGCCATCCGATCTTGCCGCCGCGCATGCGATGATAGTCGCGGAGCGAGCCGCCCGCTTGGCCGAGCACACCGCGCGCGTGGCAGCGGAGGCGGTTGCGGCTCGCGCCCAGGCGGTGAACACCAGCACCGAAGCGTTGATCGCCCATCTCAAGCTTGAGATCGAGAAGCTTCGGCGGGCTCTTTACGGCAGCCGCTCGGAGCGCAAAGCGCGGCTGTTGGAGCAGATGGAACTTCAGCTGGAAGATCTGGAAGCGGCGGCGACCGAGGACGAGTTGGCGGCCGAGAAAGCGGTAGCCCGGACGCAGACGGTACAATCGTTCCAGCGCAAGCGGCCTTCGCGCAAGCCATTCCCCGATCATCTGCCGCGCGAGCGTATCGTCATTGCCGCACCAGAGAGTTGTCCGTGCTGCGGGTCGTCGAAGTTGTCGAAGCTCGGGGAGGATATCACCGAAACACTGGAGGTGATCCCACGGCAGTGGAAGGTAATCCAGACGGTGCGCGAGAAGTTCTCCTGCCGGGAGTGCGAGAAGATTACGCAGCCGCCGGCGCCATTCCATGTCACACCGCGCGGCTTTGCCGGGCCGAACCTGCTGGCCATGATCCTGTTCGAGAAGTTCGGCCAGCATCAGCCCCTGAACCGACAGAGCGAGCGATATCGGCGGGAAGGCATCGATCTGAGCGTGTCGACGCTGGCCGACCAGGTTGGCGCCTGCACGAGTATCCTACAGTCGCTGCATGCGCTGATCGAACGCCACGTCCTGGCTGCCGAACGGCTGCATGGCGACGACACGACCGTGCCGATCCTGGCCAAGGGCAAGACGGTTACCGGGCACATCTGGACCTATGTCCGCGACGACAGGCCCTTTGACGGTCGCGCACCGCCGGCGGCGCTGTATTACGCCTCGCGCGATCGACGGCATGAGCATCCCGTTCGCCACCTTGAAGGCTTCACCGGCATCCTGCAGGCGGACGCTTACGGCGGATACAACGAGCTCTATAAACCGTCGCGCGCACAAGGAGCGATCACTTCGGCGCTGTGTTGGGCCCACGCAAGGCGGCAGTTCTTCGAACTGGCCGACATTGCGACCAATGCACGACGGGGAAAAACCGCGGCGGCGATCTCGCCGGTCGCGCTGGAGGCGGTTAAGCGCATCGACGCGCTGTTTGATATTGAGCGCGGCATTAACGGGATGAACGCCGGCGAACGTCTGCGCGTGCGCCGTGAGCAAAGTGCACCGCTTCTGGCTTCACTGGAAGTGTGGCTGCGCGACGAGCGATCCCGCCTGTCGCGCTCGGCCTCGGTCGCCAAGCCGATCGACTACATGCTTAAGCGCTGGGATCGGTTCGCTCGCTTCATCGACGATGGCAGGATCTGCCTCACGAACAATGCAGCGGAGCGTGCCCTTCGCGGATTTGCATTGGGTCGCAAGTCTTGGCTGTTCGCAGGCTCCGAACGCGGCGCCGATCGAGCGGCGGCCATGACCACGCTGATCATGACGGCCAAACTCAACGACATCGACCCGCTGGCTTGGCTCGCCGACGTGCTGACGCGCATCGCCGACATCCCGCAAGCGCGGCTTCCTGAACTGCTGCCATGGCACTGGAAGATGGCGAGCCTGCAAGCAGCCGCTTGAGCCATATGCCGCACGCAAAACCCGCGCCCCTGCGGTACTCAGCGGATGCTTACCCGGCTTGCGTCGCAGTCCATGAAGAACCGTGTCAGCCAATACGCTGGTATCCATCCGGCGTAGGCCGCCTTGCGTGAATCGTCCGGCGGATAGTTGATAGTCAGTATGGATATCATTACTGACAGTCATCAGATCAGTCGGCTTGAAGTGGTCGATACTGGGCGTCGACGGCGCTGGACGGACGAGGAGAAGCTGCGGATCGTCGCGGAAAGTTTGTCGGAGCCTCGGGCGGCTTCGGCGACGGCGCGGCGGCACGGGATTTCCCGACAGCAGGTCTTCACATGGCGCAGGTTACACCGGGAAGGACGGCTTGGCGGGATGGCCAGTTTTGTGCCGGCGACAATCACGCCGGAGCCGCCGGCGCAGGCGGTCGAACCGGTCGGCGGCCGGGTTGAGATCGTCAGTGCGAACGGCCGGCGGATCATCTTCGATCGTGATGCCGATATCGGTGCCGTGCTGCGGCTCGTCCGCGGGCTTGAGGCGCTGCCGTGATTCCGCTTCCGAGCGGGGTGCGGGTTTGGCTGGCGACCGGTCATACCGACATGAGGAAGGGCTTCCCGGGCCTGTCTTTGCTGGTGCAGCAGGTGCTGCGGCGCGATCCGCTGAGCGGGCATCTCTTTGTGTTTCGCGGTCGTCGCGGCGATCTGTTGAAGGTGATCTGGCACGATGGTCAGGGAGCCTGCCTGTTCACGAAGAGATTGGAACGGGGTCGGTTCCTGTGGCCGAGT
>CAIVRI010000033.1 GCA_903908265.1 uncultured Pseudomonadota bacterium | reverse complement strand
CTCTGCCTTCGGCCTGAGTGGGCAAAAGTGCTCGGCCGCATCGCGTGTCTATGTCGCATCAGAGGTAGCGCAGGACTTGCAGGACCGTCTTGTAGCCGCAGCAGAGGCGATCCGGGTGGGCGATCCGACGCTACGTGAGTACTGGTTAGGGCCAGTAATTTCTGCCAGCGCCGTACAGAAATATGACGACTACCTGCGTCGTTTGGTGCAGGACGGTGGTGCGATTCGGACGGGTGGGCGTCGTTTGCTCGACGGTGCGCTCGCCAGTGGTTGCTACGTGGCGCCCACCGTTGCGACGGCACCAGCGCAGCACCCCTTGTATGCCGAGGAGATGTTTCTCCCGATCTTGATGGTTGCGGAGGTGTCGGGCGTGGAACACGGCGTCGCGCTGGCGAATGCGTCCGCACTCGGCCTGACTGCGGGTATTTATGGAAATCAGGTCGAGGTTGACTATTTCCTTGCGCACATCGAGGCCGGCACGGTCTACGTGAATCGTCCGCAGGGCGCAACCACGGGAGCTTGGCCTGGCTATCAGGCGTTTGCTGGCTGGAAGGGGTCCACCTCAACCGGTAAGGCAATCGGCTCGTTCTACTACCTCCCGCAATATTTGCGCGAGCAGTCGCAAACCGTGGTGGAGTAATCCATGCCGGTCGCTACGCTAAGAGAGGCGATTGAAGAGCACGTTCACGACGGCGATATGGTTGCCTTAGAGGGATTCACGCACCTGATCCCTTTTGCTGCTGGCCACGAGATCATCCGCCAGCGACGCCGGCATTTACATTTGGTACGCATGACGCCAGATCTGCTGTACGACCAGATGATTGGCGCCGGCTGCGCCGATCATTTGACCTTTTCGTGGGGTGGTAATCCTGGGGTAGGGTCGGCGCATCGGGTCCGCGAGGCGATCGAAAAAAGTTGGCCGCAACCCCTCCAAGTGCACGAACATTCTCACGCGGGCATGGCTGCAGCCTACGTCGCCGGTGCCAGTCGGTTGCCCTTCGGACTCTTGAGGGGCTATTTCGGTACGGACCTAGCTACCGTAAATCCGGATATCCGCTCGGTGGCCTGCCCCTATACCGGCGAGCAAATCGCGACGGTGCCACCGCTCAATCCGGACGTCACGATCTTGCATGCGCAGAAGGCCGATCTTGAGGGAAATGTCCTCATGAGTGGCATTGTCGGTGCGCAGAAAGAGGCCGCACTTGCCGCAAAACGGCTGGTGGTCACCGTGGAAGAGATTGTGGAGCGCCTTGATGCGCCGATGAACAGCGTGGTTCTGCCTGCTTGGGTTGTTTCCGCAGTGGCCTGCGTGCCGGGTGGCGCCTGGCCATCTTATGCGCGTGGTTATTACGCACGGGATAACGCATTTTGCATAGCGTGGGATGAGATATCGCGAGACCGAGAGCGCTTCGCTGCATGGATTGAGCGTTATGTGTACGGCACCCGTAACCATAGGGAATTTGTGCAGGCACTGCGCGCGGATGGGGTATCCCTATGAGTCGGTGCCCGTGGACTCCTGATGAAATGATGACCGTGACCGCTGCGCGGATGCTGTGGGATCGTGCGGTCTGTTTTGTGGGTATTGGGTTGCCTTCAGCCGCAGCTAACCTAGCGCGACTGCTCAAAGCGCCAGACATCGTCCTGATTTATGAATCGGGGACTATAGGAACCCGGCCGAATGTACTTCCTCTATCCATTGGCGATGGTGAACTGGCCGATACAGCGACGTGTGTGGTGCCACTGCCGGAGATTTTCGCCTATTGGCTGCAGGCGGGGCGTGTCGATCTTGGTTTTCTCGGTGCAGCGCAGGTCGATCGATTCGGGAATTTGAACAGTACAGTGATTGGGCCCTATGACCGTCCGCAGACTCGACTCCCCGGTGCGGGCGGCGCGCCGGAGATTGCGCTGCATGCCAAGCAGGTGTACGTGATCATCAAGCAATCTCCTCGCACTTTTGTGCCCTCGCTCGATTTCGTTTCGTCGGCAGGATTTTTGGGCGGTAATGGTGAGCGCGCACGACGTGGTGCGCCGGGTCGCGGGCCACAGGCGATCATTACTGACTATGGGCTGATGCGTCCAGACCCGACCACAGACGAATTTGTGCTCGTGGCGCGTTATGAACACGTTACGGTTGCAGCGGCCGTTGCGGCATGTGGTTGGCCGCTGCGAACCGGTGCCGCTGTCGAAGTGATCGCGCCGCCGACCCTTGAAGAACTGGAGGCGCTGCGCGAACTGCACGCCCGCACCCGCGCGGCACATGCCGTTCGGGTAAAACTGCCGATCTAAGGATAACTGTATGCAAACGTCACACATTAGGACTGAATTGCCAGGGCCGAAGGCCCGTGCGCTGATTGCGCGCGATACGGCCGTGGTCTCTCCTTCCTATCCACGCGATTACCCCTTTGTAATGTCGCATGGTCGCGGCGTGGAAGTTTGGGATGTCGATGGCAATCGATTCTTAGATTTCGTCGCCGGCATCGCCGTCTGTAGCACTGGTCACAGTCATCCGGAGGTGGTCACAGCCGTGACCGATGCGGCGCAGAATTTCCTGCATATTTCTTCGGATTATTGGCACGAGACGCAGGTCCGTCTCGGCGAACGTATTGCCGAAATTGCGCCCATGGGGGAGCCGGCGATGAGTTTCTTTGCGCAGTCCGGTACGGAGAGCGTTGAAGGCGCCCTCAAATTGGCGCGTTATGTGACGGGGAGGCCGCGTTTTATCGGTTTCCTCGGCGGTTTTCACGGACGCACGATGGGGTCGCTGTCCTTCACGGCTTCAAAATATACGCAGCAGAAGGGATTCTTTCCAACGATGCCCGGCGTGACCCACGTGCCTTATCCGAATAATTATCGGCCACTGTTAGTGGGTGAAGATCAGGGTGCTGCTGTCTTGTCTTATATGGAGAACGTTCTCTTTCAGAGCAACGTGCCGCCGTCCGAGGTCGCCGGAATTCTCATTGAGCCTATTCAGGGCGAAGGTGGCTACATCGTGCCGCCAGATGGCTTTTTACAGGGTCTGCGGGCGCTCTGCGACAAACACGGCATCTTGCTTATTTTCGATGAAGTGCAGTCTGGCATTGGCCGTACCGGCCAAATGTTCGCCTCGCAACATTGGGGCGTTTCACCCGACATCATGACGCTGGCCAAGGGTTTGGGGTCTGGCTTGCCGATTGGTATGGTCGTCGCCAAGCGGTCGATCATGTCGCAGTGGCAGCGAGGCGCGCATGGCAATACCTATGGGGGTAATCCGCTGTGCTGCGCTGCCGCGCTGGCAACCCTTAAGTTAGTCACCGGTGGGTTGGTCGATAATGCGGCCCGGATGGGTGAGCACTTTATGGGACGTTTGCGTGAACTGCAGGCACGGCATGCGGTGATCGGGGAAGTGCGTGGCAAGGGCCTCATGATTGGCATGGAATTGGTGACAGATCGCGCCAGCAGAGCGCCTGCCCGTGCACTGTGCGATCGCGTGATCAATCGTGCCTTTGAGAATGGCCTCTTGCTCTTGTCCTGCGGTCAGTCGACGGTGCGTTTCATGCCGCCCTTGGTGGTTTCGGCCGCTGAGATCGACGAGGCTATTGCCATCTTAGACGCGACGCTTGCGGAAGTGGCCTGAGGGGTAGGACGGAGGTGGCGCAGAGCTTGCCGAAGGGCTCGGTCTGAAACCGGGCGCCCTAGGAAGCGGCGTAGTACCGTCGGTGTATCGATGGACTCTCCAAAACGGAGCAAGTGTTCGCACGTCCAGTCATACCAGCGCAGATTGCCCGCATCGAAAGCACCGATGGCGTGGGCGATCTGCGCCCGCAGATCTGCTGTGATAATTGCGCCGAGACCGTAGTTGATCATGTACCCCGGTTCATGGACGAGTTGCACGCGCAAGGCCCACCAGGCGAGTTCCGGGTGTGGGCGCACATGCAGGTAGCGCTGCGTGATGTCCGTCCATAACTGATTAGGGTCTAGTTCTGGGTGGTCGAGCAGTCGCAGTTCAAACAGTCCCCATGCGATGTCAAGCATCACCCCAGAATAAAGCGCTTCGTAAGAGGCGCTGCGGTCTATGGACCTGTGCAAGTAACGACGCTGAAATGCAGGCTCCGCGACGCTCCATGACGGGACGTCTGCAAACGCTTCATAGAAGACGGCGTCACCGAGATCGAAAAAGGCCGGCCGGGTGCGCAAGGCCATCATGTGGACGGCGTGGCCATCTTCATGGAGGATTTCGTTCGCGACAAATAATCCGCCTTTTTCGACGGTTGCCGAGACGCGCACGAGAGCCGGTTGCCAACCCGATGCGCGCTGGCGACCGATACGGACATAGTCGGTGTACGAGAGCGGCGCTTTATTGTCACGGGCGCCAAGGTCGTGCAGAACGCCGAGGCGGGCCAGATCGGCGCCTAAGTCGTGAAAGAAACGTGCAGATAGGGTTGCCACCGCGGTGGCGGGTATGCGCTCGTCTAGGGCGCGGGTCGCGCTGGTATGCACATACCAATAGTCCCACGGTTCCACCTCTGCTCCGGCCGTCGCGCGCGACCAGGCTTCGAGCGCGCTGACCAGCCATTGTTCGACGGTCTGGCGACTGACGCCGATGGTGTGCGCTGCCGCATCGATGCGATCGCCTTCGACGAGGCGGTGCGCCGCCGCCAGCCGAATCAGGCGCCGATACGGACTCTCAGGATCACTTTGCAGGCCATTGATGGCCTGCCAGAGGGGCAGAAAGGCCCGGAACACGGCGGCCCGGTCTGCCGGTTGCGCGAGTTCGTGCAGAAGCTCCAACGCCGTCGTACGCCCGATCGTGTGGCCCTCAAATTGCAGGTGATCGCCGACGGCTGAGAAGCAGTCATACAACGCCCGACTCAGGGCCGATTCAGCGGTGACAGCGTCGCGATCGCTGCAGCCTGGGCTGGTGCCAACGCCGCTGGAAAGTAGACTGGCGCCCCCCTCGGTTGTATCGATATCGGCAGTCATGAGATCGATGGCGCGTTGATCGATCGGCGTCAAACTGCCGCGTGTTGGCGCAGTGGGCGCGAGAAACCGTTGTCGGGCTGCATCGCGTTCTTGGCGCCACTGGCTGAGTGAGCGACCGGCGATCAGGTTGAGCGTGCCGGCTTCAATCGTGTCCGTTGCATGGTGCGCATCACGCCAATCGGCGTAGTCCGCTTCTCGGCGCTCTAGCGGTGACGGGGCCGATAGCGCCACGTT
>CAIVRI010000032.1 GCA_903908265.1 uncultured Pseudomonadota bacterium | reverse complement strand
CTCACCACCGTGCTTCTCGGCCATGACCTTGGTCAGCGCCGCCGTCAGCGTCGTCTTGCCATGGTCAACGTGACCGATCGTGCCCACGTTCACGTGTGGCTTAGTACGCTGGAACTTTTCCTTCGACACGGCGATCTCTCCTTTCAGGGGCAATCGCCCCGTTTTCTACTCCGTCCCGCACCGCGGGACGACGTTAATCTGACCTACTCCACCCACGCCGGCGACACTTGCCACCGACATCTGGTGCCCACGACCGGGATCGAACCGGTGACCTCGTCCTTACCAAGGACGCACTCTACCGACTGAGCTACGTGGGCCCGACCTACCATTTCGGAAGGAAAACTCCTTCCGAATCAATTCGTTCTCACCTACCCGGCTCCAGACTACCGATCACCGGTTGGAGCGGGTGATGGGAATCGAACCCACGCCATCAGCTTGGAAGGCTGAGGTTCTACCATTGAACTACACCCGCCTAACCAATCCGTCGATCTGCCGAAACCAGAGCCCCTGCTCACCCGCTGCGCCTCACCGCCGACCCGTCACCGGAAACCCGGTGACGTGGTGGAGGGGGAAGGATTCGAACCTTCGAAGGCATAAGCCGGCAGATTTACAGTCTGCTCCCGTTGGCCGCTTGGGTACCCCTCCGGCAAATGAGCCGCGCATTTTCGGCTTCGAAGCGCGTCCTGTCAACGGGTTCTCAGGAAAAGATCTGGGGTCTTGCGATCGGCGGCCCGTTTTAGCGCGCCGCGGCGAACAGGCCGATCAGTTGAGGGTCACCCACTTGCTGGGCAATATCGGCCGCGGATTGCGACGCAGAGTTTCGAATTCTCTTGTCAGAACCCATAGAAATCAATAGTTTAGTAGCGTCCAACTGACGAGAGGCCACGGCTGCCAATAGCGGCGTGTTACCAAGACCATTACGGGCTTCGAGCTTAGCGCCCGCGCCGACTAAGATGCGAATAACCTCCACCCTGCCGGCGCCGGCGGCGACCAGCAGCGGCGTATTTCCGGACTTGGAGCGCGCCTCGCGGGCCGCGCCCGCTTTGAGGAGCTGATTGACTAGCTCAACATCGCCCCGCTGCGCGGCGATCGCCAACACCGTGAGGCCGTCACCGTCCTGCAGATCGAGGCCACCGGAAGCGACCAAGGCCCCGGCAGCCGCCTCAGCCCCGGCAGCTGCGGCGATCATGAGCGCCGAGCGCCCGGCATTATCCCTTTGTTTGGCGTCTGAGCCCGCCGTGAGCAGCAGTTGCAGCAGGGCCGTGTCGCCGTGCTCCGCAGCTTGCATCAGCGCGGTGCGGCCTTGGGCGTCTGCGCCGGCCACCTTCGCACCACCCTTAATCAGGGTCCGCGCGACATCCGCAGCCCCCAAGTCGGCGGCAACGCCCAACGGCAACGCGCCGCGGCCTTGCCGAGCATTCGGATCGGCGTGGGCGGCAAGCAGCGTCTCTACGGCACCGAGCTGGCGACGGCGGACTGCAACCCCTAGGGCCGAGTCGCCATCAGCCGTCTTGGCCTCTATACGGGCCCCTGCCCCCAGGAGGGCAGCCATCTCGGGCAAATGACCCGCGCGCGCGGTGAGGGTCAGCGCAGGCGTTCCCTGTGGCTCGGTGGCATTCGCATCAGCGCCCGCGGCCAGCGCTGCCTTGACCCCGGCGATATCCCCACGCTCGCAGGCAATCAGCAATTTCGACCATCCGGCAAACTGGTCATCCTGACGCTGTTCGCGCACAACGGCACGGGCGACGCCGGTACCTCCCGCAGCCTTCAGCGCGGCAATGATTAAAGACGCTTCCGCACCCTTTGGTGCGCGCTCGGCGAGGTCAAGCGCGGCCAGCCCCTGCGCATTACGTGCGTTGGCATCAGCGCCATGCGCGATCAGTAAATTCACAGATTCCGCGGAACCCGACGCCGCTGCCAGCATGAGCGGCGTACCGGTACGGGCATCGATGACATTCGGATCGGCCCCAGCGGCGAGCAAGCGCCGCAATACACCCGCAGCGCCATGCCGTGCGGCCAACAGGACCGCGGTATCACCGGCACTATCGCGCGCGTCAACGGGGGCGCCGCGCTCTAGCAGAACACGCACCGCTTCGGGCTGATTGAATTCAGCCGCATCATGCAAAGCCATCCGGCGATCAGGGCCGGCAGAATCGGCTGGTGCCTTGGATAGCAAGGACGCCAATTTTTGTAAATTGCCATCCTGTGCGGCGCGGCGTAACTGCGTCGCCGGATCTGCAAGACCTAGCGAAGTCGGCGCCTCGACGGTCGCCGAATGTGACTTGAAGCCACCAGACTCGGCGGAAGCTGACCATTCCTCAGCGCTGCGACCTGTCTCTTTGCAGATCCCAGACTCCACTTGGGAAGCCAGGGTGTACGCTGCCTTTGCCCAGCCCTTGGCGGCCGCCGCGACGAGCAACTGACACGCGCGCGTTGGATCCGCAGGCAACCCCATATCATTACTGCGCGGCAAATAAAGTAGCGCTAACTGATAACCGGCTTCCGCATTGCCGGCATCGGCCAACACCGCAAGCAACTCCGCGCCCCGCGCATAATCGTGATGCCGCAGGGCGTCGCGCGCGGGCTCTAAGGCCGCGGTGGACGGCGAAGCCGCTGCCAGAATGGTCGACAACAGCAGCGCGCTCATGCGGTTCCCCACTTGGTTTCCACGGTAATACCCATGCTTTTGAGGAATTCCGTCGGCAACACACCGCCCGCGTTGACGATGATCGCATCATTGCCGATCTCGACCACTTTGCCGTCATGGCGCATTCGTACCGTCTCAACCCCAATCTCTTCGATCTCGGACTTGAGCATCAAGGTGAGGGACCCGGCGCCGACCGCTGCTTTGACCCGATCGCGATTACGTTGTTTGGCGCGCCCGAAGGCATCGCCGCGATAGGACAGCGTAGCGCTGGCACCAGCCTCTGCGAGGCTGGCAGCCGCTTCAAGCGCACTGTCCCCGCCGCCGACGACAATGACCCGTTGCCCGGTGTACTGCTCAGGATCAATCAGGCGGTAGACCACCTTGGACTGTTCTTCGCCCTTCACGCCTAACTTACGCGGCGTACCACGACGGCCTACGGAGAGCAGGACGGACCTCGCGCGATACTCGCCCTTGGCGCTCTTGATAATAAAGCCCTCGCCCGACGGCGTGACGGACTCAACCCGTTCATTGATATTGATCTGCAATCCGGTCGACTGTTGTGCTGCGATCCAGACCTGCAGCAGGTCTTCCTTCGTCGTCAGCGTCATCTTGATCTTGCCCACGATCGGCAGCACCGCCGGCTGGGTCATAACAATTTTGCCACGCGGATACTGGAAAACGCAGCCGCCCAGCGACTCCTGCTCGATAGTCACGCAGCGTAATTTGGCCTCCAGTGCGGCCAGTGAGGCCGAGAATCCGGCAGGCCCCGCGCCGATAATGACGACGTCCAGCTCCTCGCCTTCGCCCCGCGGTCGGCGTGCCAAAATTTCCGCCATGGCTTGTCTGCCCTGCTCCACGGCGTTACGAATCAGCCCCATACCGCCCAACTCGCCGGCAACGAAAACACCCGGCACATTCGTTTCAAACCAAGGACTCACACGCGGCAGATCGACACCACGGCGCGCAGAACCAAAAACCAGTGTAATGGCATCGACCGGGCAAGCCGGTGCACAGGCACCGTGACCGATACAGTTGGTGGGCCCAACCAGATCTGCCTTGCCGTCGATAATGCCCAGAACCGTGTGGTGATCCTGCTCTGGACAGGCATTGACGCACGAGCCGCAGCCGATGCACTTGGTGTAGTCGATCGCCGGGTGTAACGATGCCGGCTCCGTCAAACCGGCCTCTAACGCTTCTTTCTGGGCATCAAAGCTTTGCCGCTTGAGCCGCGAACGACTGACCAAGTACCAGACGATATAAAGCGCGAGCGGCGCGGAGTAGATCAGGTATTCCATGAGCTCTTTTTAATCGGAAGGGCAACGAAATGCGGTTTGCAGGCGGGCGTGATGCGCGAAATTTGTCTTAATCCGGCGCAGGAGACCAGCGCAAGAGTGCCAAACCGTGAGCCAGTCCGCATCCTGATCGCTTGTCGCGACACGGCGACGCCAGCCCCTGTTGGAACCCCATGAACGGCTGATATCCTCGGTCCGATTATTGGCGTACCGTCCCTTATTAGGGACCTTTTCTTGACCACACGGAATACGTAATTGAGCCTGCAGCCGATCGTCGCGATCCTTGCCCTACCTGTGATGCTGTTTGCTGCCTACGCGGCGCTGCGCCGCGACCTGCTACGTACGGCGCTGGCCCTTGTGGTAGCGACGCCATTGGTCGCAGGACTTATCTATTTGGGCGCCGGCCACCAATGGACCCATTCCGCGACCACTGCCGCACCGACACCCGAGTCTAGTGCCGAGACGGTCGCTACGGCGCAAAACCCGAGCCCAAGCGCAGCCGGCAGCGGCAAGGTGTCCGCATTGCGCACGCAAGCCGAAGCGGCGCGACGCGCCAAGAACTATGCCGAGGCGGCGACGCGCTTCCGTGAAATCACACAAGCAGCGCCCTTCGATCCAGACGGTTGGGCAGACCTTGGCGATGCACAGGCAGCAGCCGCGGGCGGGGACCTGGCGGCCGGCGAAACCGCCATTGATCGCGCCCTGGAGTTGGATGGCGACCACGCCAAAGCCCTTTGGCTCAAAGCGAGCCTAGAACTGCAAGGCAAACACTACAAGGCTGCGGCTGATCGCTGGCGCCGGCTCTTAAAAGCCCTGCCGGCCGATTCGAGTGACGCCAAAATCGTCCAAACCAACCTCGAGGAGGCCGAACGGCTTGCGAGCGGCCCAGGAGCAAGCCCATGAGCGCGGAAGCCATCAACCTTTCAGGCACAGTGGAGCGTCGGGGCATCAGTTCGACCAGCCTCGGCATGCTGCTGACCACATGCATCGTCGTCGCAGGCTGGGTGTTGCCGCTGCGTGACTACATTACGCCACGCGCAGGGCTTGGCTACTGGCTAGGCATCCTCGGTGGGTCACTGATGGTAGCGCTGCTGATTTACCCCTTACGCAAGCGGGTTCGCCTGTTTGCGTTTCTGGGCTCAGCGCGTATCTGGTTCCAGATCCACATGGTCATGGGCGTTGCCGGCCCTCTGGCGATCCTCTACCACTGCACCTACCGAATGGGTGCAACCAATTCAAATGTGGCCCTGTGGTCGATGATCATTGTGGCCTCCAGCGGACTGGTCGGCCGATACCTGTACAGCCGCATCCACTTTGGTCTGTACGGCAGCCGCGCCAATCTCGATGAGATTCATTTTCAGGCCAGCAAGATTCGGCTGGAGGGGACGGGTGCCGGCCGCCTGCTGCCGGGCTTCGCTGAACGGCTTGATGAAGCAGAAAAATCGATTTCCTTCAGTATGCCGTTGGTGCCTAAAGCTCTGTCAGCGCTGCTATTTTGGCTGTCCTCCAAGATGCGGGTGCGCGTCTTTATTCGCCGCTCACTGAACAAGGCCGCCACGAGCTCCAAAGCGGTCGCCGACCAGAAGCAGAAGCTTTTGCTCGCCGCACAGCGCTACGCCGAAGCCCGCCTTGCTGCGGCCCGCCGGGTTGCCGAGTTCCAGAGTTGTGAAAAGCTCTTCGGCCTCTGGCACCTTCTGCACCTGCCTTTGTTCGGGATGCTATTTGTCGCCGGGATAGTGCACGTCATCGCCGTCAATCTATACTGAGTGCGCCATGCGCTCCTACCGACTGATTGCCCAACTGCTGATCTCGCTACTCTGCCTCGGGTTTGCGTCCGTCGCAGGGTCAACCGCCATCGAAAAGATTTTGATGCCGGGCGAAGTGTCTCAGGCCCACGCCAAATACGAATCTGATTGCAAACAATGCCATGACCGCTCCCGCCAGACGCGTCAGAGCACGCTGTGCCTGAGTTGCCATAAAGACATCGCCAGCGACTTACGTGACAAACGCGGCTTCCATGGCAATGCCGTCAAGTCGGACACGGAGTGCACGGCCTGCCACAACGAACACAAGGGCCGCGCGGCAGACATCGTGCGCTTCGACCGAGAGTCTTTCGAACATGCCATCAGCGGCTACAAACTCGAGGGCCGCCACCGCACCGTCGCCTGCGCCAGTTGTCACGCCGTAGGGAAAAAGTTCCGCGCCGCCCAGACCACTTGTTTCGGATGTCATGAGAAACAGGACATCCATCAGGGCAAGTTGGGTAAAGATTGCGCGCAGTGCCATACCCAAATCAGTTTCAAGAAGACTGACTTCGATCATTCGAAGACGCACTTTGCATTAAAAGATGCCCACGCGCGCGCGGCGTGCTCAGATTGCCATCGCGACCCTTCTTACAAGAACACGCCGATGGAATGCGTTGCCTGCCATGCGCGCGACGACAGCCACAAAGGCGGTCGGGGCCCGGCCTGCGGGGCTTGCCACAACACCGACAAGTGGAAGACCGCAGTCTATGACCATGCCAAGTTGGCGCATTTCGCACTGAACGGTGCGCACGCGAAGATCGCGTGCGACACCTGTCATCGCTCAGGTGACACCAAGGCCAAAATTCCGGACCAGTGCTCGGGCTGCCACGCCGCTAATGACCGCCATGGTGGACGTTTCGGCGATGACTGCAAGCAGTGTCATACCGAAGAGAGTTGGAAGAACGCGCGCTACGATCACGAGAAGCAGGCGCACTGGGAACTCAAAGGCAAGCACGCGAAAGTCGATTGTCACGCCTGTCATACCGGACCGATCAGCGGGCCGAAGCTGCCCAAGGACTGCTCCGGGTGCCACAAGGCCGACGATGTCCACCGCGGCTCCATGGGCGCGCAATGTGGTTCTTGCCATATTGAGGCGGGCTGGCGTGACAAAGTCCGCTTTGATCACGACATGACGCGCTTCCCCTTGGTGGGCCTGCACGCGACGGTCGGCTGCGAAGAATGTCACGCTACGCGGGCTTATCGGAATACCGCCCGGGACTGCATCAGTTGCCACAAGGCCGATGACATCCATAAAGGCAATCTAGGCAAGGCCTGCGCTACCTGCCACAACCCCAATGGCTGGAAGTTCTGGCAATTTGATCATGGCAAGGCGACGCATTTTGCGTTGGAGGGCGCGCACGCGAAGATCTCGTGCGAAACCTGTCACGTCAAGCCGCCCGATGAGGTGAAGTTGCCCAAAGAGTGTGGCGATTGCCATGCGCGCGACGACGCCCACCACGGCGGCTTTGGCCGCGACTGCGGGCGCTGCCACACCAGTATCAGCTGGCGCGGAGCGGGCGTTCGTCGCTAAGTAAAACGGGCCGGTTGGAAGTGGCTGCCGTCTCGGCGCGCCAAAGGACGGCAGTGGCCGTCAGAAGCTGATGTTGTAGCCGAGCCCAAACCAGAACCGTTTGGTGGTCTGGCTCAACAGCGTACTGGATGGCAAGTTCGGATCTAATGGCACGCCTGGCGACAGGCTCGCATTCAAGGCAGCTTGTTCGTAGCCGGCTTCAAACTGCACCACCCCGCGACGGAAGCGCCAATCGGCCAACAGGGCCGGACTAGCCGACCAGCCTGAACTGGTACCCGTCAGAGGGTCATTACCGCTGGTGTGACTGACCTGCAGCCGTGGGCCAATGCGGATTTTGTCGGTCAGCGGGTAACGGGCCGTACTAAAAATGGAAATCGCTCGCGTACCCTGCCGTGTCGTGTAGCCGAGACCGACCGTATCGACGTCGCCATCCATCAACCAACTGCCGCCGAGCAGTTGGGTAGAGATACCCACCGCACTACCCGATGCAGGCGTCGCGGCAACGCCGCCGGAAGCGACCGTACTGCCCACGCGGCTAAACGAAATGTCCGCTCCCCACTGCAGCTGTTCGGTCAGCGGATGCTGCACACCTAACGTACCCATATCGGCAATCGCTGTGCGATCGAGCGCGAACTGGCGCACGCCATCTATACCAATCGTCTGCACGAGCGTCTCCAAAGACGTCGTTGGCTGTCCGATTAGTGCGTTATACGCGCCCAGAAATGGGGTGTGCCGATGATCCATGACCCCAGTGACCACCCAGCGACGCGGCAACGAAATGCTCCCCATCAAGGTCACGGAGTTGAGTGCCTTGAAGGACACGTCGTAGTCCACCTGAGCCATCAGCGACTTCCCATTACGGTAGTAGCGAGACTCTAGTCCAACCTGCCGTGCATCCAAGATGCCAGCCGCTTTTTGCTCAAAGGCAAAACCGGTGATATCCAGACCGGGAACTACGCCCATCCACTCGACCGACACGTCTTCAAAGGTCCGATCGTGTTGAAGACTGGCGTCGTAACTCTGCAAGGTCGCGCCCGCTGCAGCCGACACTCTAATGGCCGGTTTGGGCTGCCAAGCGAAGTACGCGCCATCGTAGCTGCCATACACGCCGCCATTGGTCTGCGACTGACGACCCAACCGGGCTACCCAATTGGAATGGTGATCGTCGATCTCTACGAACGCTTGCGGCAAACGAATAATGTTGGGCGCAGCGCCTGCACCACTGAGCATGTCTTTGACGTAGCCAACGAAGACACGACTCTTGAAGTCGTACCGATCACCGCGGCGGCGAACCTGCAGGTCCGCCTCCGAATCCAGTGCCGTCTGACCAACACCATTGGCGGTGACGCCATTCGAGAGAACGTCGTTCTTGTCGTGGCGGTACTCCTGGGATACCGCACCATCGATCTGCCAACGTGATCCGTCTAATGCGCCCTTTGTAGGGCGGGTCGCACCATTCAGCGTCACAATTGCCGCGAGTCGTTGCTGCACTGCATCGGCATCCGCGCCATCAGGGTAGCGGTGCAGATATTCCTCGTATTCTTTCTTCGCCTGCGCGAGTTGGCCTTTACGTTCGCGGGCCAGACCCAAGAACTCTTGCGCTTGCGGCCGCGCCGCATTCTCAGGGTATTCCAATAGCCTGGTATAGAGCCGGATCGCCGTATCGTAGTCGCGGTCCTGCATCGCAGTCCGCGCATCGCCGAGCAACTTGTCCAGATCATCCCCGGACGGCGGCAAATCCCGTGTCGCAGACCGCGAGGGCTTCGGCGATGCCGTATCAGTACCCTCGACTGTCACCCGACCGGCGCGTCGAGAAATCACCACCTCGATGCCGGTTAGACCCGGCTTGGGCCGGATCAAAAACTCTACAGTGCGCGCAAAATGCAGCGTCAAGGATCGCCGCGCACCGAGCGATTGTTCCAGGCGAATATCGAGCAATCCCGCCGGATTGTCGGCTGCCACTGGCAAGGTTTCACCGAAGCCAGAAAGTGGCGCGCACCCAGGCAGGGGCTGCAACTCGATACGCAACTCATCGCCGGTACGCTGGGGAAAATTGGATACAAAGCTCATCGGGCAACTGAACTGCACGACGATCGATCCCGCCTCGGCGCTGACCTGGTCGAGCGTTCGATCCGCCGCAAGGGCACGCCCAGACGCCAATACAGACAGCACGGCAACAGAGAGCGCGGCCAAAGGTCGGCGATCGAGTTCTGGGCGATTGGATCTCACCGAGTGGGCGATCCGGAAAGCACACGACTACGGGGCGGCAACACCGGTAGCCGCGGCGTCACAGGCTGAATGCGCTGAATGGGGCCGATGGCCTTCGACTTGGCTGGGGACCAACCCAACACGTAATGACAGGTATCACACGAAGCCGTTGTGATGGCGTGGTTGGCCGACTTGCCCGTTGCCGTCAAACCGTTGTGGCACGTATTGCAACCACCCGCCAGTACAGCGGAGTGATCAAAGGAAGCAGGCTTCCAGGCGCTGGTGGTGTGACACGTGTCGCAAGCATTACCCGTTTGCACATGGGCGGCAGACTTGCCGGTGGCCTTATGGCCGTCATGACAGGACACGCAAGCGCCCAAAACGTCGGCATGGTCGATGCGAATGACCGGACTCCAGGCGATAGTGCCGTGACAGTCCGCACAAGTATTCGTGGTTCGTGGGTGGTTGGAAGCTTTGCCCGTCGCAACTAAGCCGTCATGACAGGTGACGCAAGCGCGGCCTTGCGTTTGTGTATGGTCAAAGCGACCGTTCTCGCGGATCGCGGCGAGAGGCAATCCACCCAAGGCCTCCCAGCGGCGACCCTCGCGGTCCGGCCGCTCGCCACCCACCAAACCGACCCCGACGCCACGCGTCGGCGTCGTACCACCCGTTGCACTGGGAGTCTTGCGCGGTCGTGGTGCAGATTTGTACCGGGCGGCAACGCTGTGCTCATGGCAACCGGTCGTGCAGTCGGAGCCACCGCCACTACAGATGTTCGTATTCGGTGAGGTCGGTGCACCCGCTGGCCCGCAAATGTAGTGCTTGGCCGAATCGCGCTGCCAAATCGTAAGACCATAGAACATGTTGCGGAAGCCAAATTCATGGCAGGCATCACACGCGTTGCCGGCAGCAGAGGTGCCAACATCGCCAATGGCCGCGTGGCTCATGATCGTGCCCGCAAACGTGGTAACGGTCTTATGACAGCCACTGCACTCCACCGGCATTCCCGCATTCGTGATGGGGATATGCGTCCCGCGCGTCGAGCGCTGGACGATTTTGAACCCTGAAGGACCAGCAAACGGCCCCTTGCCATCGGCGTGACAGGTACTGCATGCGGTCGATACCGCCGTATGCAACTGGGTCATATTCGTCGTATAGACCGCGAAGTTGCCCGCCGTAGTATGACAAACGGAGCAGGCGGCACCTTGATTGATCGGAATATGGTTCGCCGGCAACGCACTGCCGGAGAAGTAAGCGAAGCTGGCGCCATGGCAACTGACGCAATCTCCAGAGGCTGGGTGTGCCGCGTCTTTGATCTGGTACGTACCACCCGTTGCATTGGGTCGGGTCTGGAACCCCATATATTGGGTCGCTGTATTGGCCGATAGCGTGGCTGGCGTGATTGGATACTGCGAGACCGACATCCAAGCGTAGCCACCCTCGTGACATCTCTGGCACCCGGTCGTGACGCCCGTATGGATCTGGGTCGTCGAGGGCGCAGGTGACAGGAAGCGAGACCCCGGAGCTCCGACCGTTGCGCTGGCCGCAATCAGGCCAGCAGGCATCGTCGCGAGATGACACTGCTCGCAATTGGTCCCGGTGGGCAGATGGGCCGTGCTGCTGCCAGCCGGCGATGTACTGGGCATCACAACGATTTTTGTGATGCCGATAAACGAAACGGATGAAATCGTCGGGCCATGGCAGGCCACACAGGTCGTGAGACCGACGTGATTCATCTCGGATCCAGAGAACCGCGCTCCATTCGGCACCGGGGTCATCGCAATACTCGAGCCACTGCCAACGTGGCAGACCTCGCAGGACAGCGTCGTTGGAATGTGATTCGAAGGCGCGGCAGCAATCTTGAAACCAGGCGGGCCAGCGAAGGGCCCCACGGTCGTGCCGGGGGACGCATGGCACTGGGTGCAATTCGTCGTTGTGCTCGGCGCGTAGGTATGAATATCGATCAGTGCCGGCAACAGCGAGTAGTCACCACTCGGATCTCTATGGCAATCGCCGCAGGCCGAGCTTGTGGAAACCGGCATATGATTGGGCGGCTTTACCTGACTGGCGAAGTAATTGAAATTCGTGCCATGGCAGCTAACGCAATCTCCCGAGGTCGGATGTGCTGCATCCTTGATCTGGTAGGTGCCGCCCGTGCTGCTCGGTCTTGCTTGGAAACCCATGTACTGCGCATTGGCGCTATAGGTTGCTGGATTGATCGGGTACTGACTCATTGCCATCCAGGCGTAACCGCCTTCATGGCAACTCTGACAGTTAGAGCTAATGCCCGCATGAATCTGCGTCGTCGAAGGCGCCGGAGTCAAGAACAGCGAACCTGGCGCCAGCGCGATCGCGTTCGCCGCCCTCATGCCGTTCGGCATGGTGGCTAGATGGCACTGCTCGCAGTTGGTGCCCGAAGCGATATGCGCAGTGGGATTGCCTGCAGGCGTGATCGGCGGCATCACGACAATTTTTGAGATACCAACAAACGACGTTGCCGACACGGTTGGGCCGTGACAGCCCACGCAGGTCGTCACGCCCGCATGGTTCATTTGTGATCCTGAGAACTGCGCGCCATTCCCGACCGGCGTGACGGCGACGCTCGAGCCACTGCCCACGTGGCACACCTCACACGACTGACTGGTCGGCATGTGGTTCGAGGGCAGGCCGATAACGTTAAAGTTGATCGAAGGAATAGCGTAAGAAGCCGCCGATGCACCATGGCACTGCGCACAGTTCGTCGTCTGGCTCGGGGCATAGGTGTGGATGTCGATCAGCGTGGGCATGATCGAAAAGTCGCCACTCGCATCTTTATGGCAGCTGGTACAACTCGATGTCGCGGCTACCGGGATATGGTTAGACGGTTTCCCTGGCGCGCTGAAATACGAGAAGTTCGTGCTGTGGCAATTCACGCACTCCCCAGTCGACGGATGCTTTGCATCCTGAATCATAAAGGTGCCGGCTGATGCACTCGGTCGGGTTTGGAAACCCATGTACTGCGTCGCGGCATTGGCCGACATCGTAGCCGGATTTAAGGGGTACTGACCCATCGACATCCAGGCATAGTTGCTTTCGTGGCAACTATTGCAATTACCGGTCACACCCGCATGGATTTGGGCCGTCGTGGGGGCTGGTGTTAGGAACAGAGTGCCCGGCGCAATCTTTGTCGCATTCGCCGCAATTAATCCCGATGGCACGGTGCTCTGGTGACACTGCTCACAGTTGGTCGCCGATGGAATGTGTGCAGAGGGCGCACCCGCAGGCGTTACCGGGGGCATCACCACAATCTTGGTGATACCAGCAAACCCACTGACGCTTTGCCCGTGGCACTCGACGCAGGTCGTGACACCACTGTGGCTCATCTTGGAGCCTGAGAACTTGGCGCCATTCGGGACCGGCGTCGATGTCACACTAGAACCGGCGCCGACGTGGCAGACCTCGCAAGGCTGCGTGGTCGGCAAGTGGTCGGATGGAAGGCCTACGATCTGGAAGTTGGCTGAGGGAATCGCGAAAGACGCGGCGTTGGCGCCATGACACTGCGCACAGTTGGTGGTCTTGCTCGGCGCATAGGTGTGGATATCGATAAGCGCCGGCAGCACTGCGTAGTCAGGTCCCTTGTGGCAATTTCCACAGGAAGCAGACGTTGCGTAAGGAATGTGATTTGACGGCTTCACAATGCTGTCAAAGTAGTCGAAGTTGGCTCCGTGACAGGCCAGACAGTCCCCTGTAGCAGGATGCGCGGTGTCCTTAACGACAAAGGTACTGGCCGCATTACCGGGCCGAGTCTGGAAACCGGTGTAGTGCGAACCGCTGATAAAAGTCGTCGGATTGATGGGGTACTGGCTCATCGACATCCAAGCGTAGCCACCTTCGTGGCACCGCTGGCAATTTGAAGAGACGCCGGCGTGTATCTGGCCGTTTGTTGGCGCCGGCGTCATAAACAGTGAGCCGGGCAGAGTCTTGGTGGAATTGGCCGCCATCAGACCGGACGGCATGGTGGCTTGATGGCAACTTGCACAATCGCCCGACACCGGGATGTGAGCCGATGCAGCGCCCGCCGGTGAGGCGGCAGGCAGCGCGATGATCTTCGTGATGCCGTAGAACGTCGCACCCGTGACCTGAGAACCATGACACTCGTTACAGGACGTAACCCCAGCATGGTTCATTTGCGAGTTGCTGAATTTAGCGCCGTCCTTTACTGGCAGGGTGGCAAAACTGGAGTTCGCCCCGGCATGACACACTTCGCAGGACTGGCTGGTCGGAATGTGGCCCGCCGGCGTACCGACAATCGCAATCGTGCCGCCACCGCCCACGAACGGACCCACTTTCAGGCTCGTACCTGAATGGCATTGCGTGCAGTTAGTAGTCTGGCTGGGCGCAAAAGTATGGATGTCGGAAATACTCGGCATCACCGACAAGTCACCGGATTTGTGGCAATCGGTGCAATTGGACGTCGGCGCGACCGGCATGTGGCCTTGCGGGAGGGCCAAAGCGGTGAAGTACTGGAAAGAGCCTCCATGGCAGCTGATGCAATCGCCCGTGGACGGGTGCGCGGCATCCTGCACCATGAATTGCCCTGCGGCAGCGCCGGGGCGGGTCTGGAAGCCCATATATTGCGTGGTCTTGCTACCGGTCACGGCGCCCGGCACAAGCGGGTACTGCGACATCGACATCCAAGCATAGCCACCCTCATGGCAATTTTGGCAGCCGGTCGTCACACCCGTATGGATTTGCGTAGTCGTTGGCGCCGGCACCAAGAACAGGGACCCGGGGACCATGCTCGTCGCATTGGGCGGCATCGGCGCTTTGGGCGTGCTCGCTTGGTGGCACGTAGCGCAATCGGAACTGACGGGAATATGCGCCGAGGGGTCGCCTGCAGGCGACGTTGGGGGCAACACAATGATGTTCTGCACACCAATAAACGTCGTCACACCCGAACCATGGCAAGAGGAGCAGCTCGTTGCTCCCGCGTGATTCATCAACGAATTGGTGAACTTGGCCCCATCCTGCACCGGCAGGGACGCCATGCTGGAGCCGCCGCCCACGTGGCAAACCTCGCAAGACAGCGTCGTGGGCAGGTGGTTCGAAGGAATACCGACAATCGCGAAATTAATAGCCGGTAGCGAGAAGAAAGAGGCATTTGAGCCATGGCACTGCTGGCAGTTCGTGGTGGTCGACTGCGTATTGCGGTGGATCGTCGAGAGCGACGCCATGAGGGCCATGTCGGTCAGGACGTGGCAATTCACGCAAGGCACTTGCGCCGTCGGAATATGATTAGCCGGTTTCACCAGCTTGGCAAAGTCGCCGACATTAAATCCTGCGTGGCAGTTCGAGCAGTCCGCCCCGCCAGGCGAGGTCGCGGTCGGGTGATAGGCGTCCTCGGCCATGTTCGGCCGATCCACCATCATCACGCCGTACCACTGCATCCCTGTTTCATGGCAGGACTGGCAGTTGCTCGTGATGCCAACGTGATTCATTTCGGTACCGGCGAAGGTCACGAAGTTGGTCGGCCCGTGGCAAACCTCACACGCCTCGCTAGTCGGCACGTGAGTCCGCGGCTTACCCGGCGCGTGGATGTTGTCGTGGCAACGCACGCAATTGTCCGTTATCCCGGCATGGTCGTAGTGCGCGGCACTCCACGGCAACGACACCAGATGGCACGTGCTGCATTCCGCCGTCGTCGGAATGTGATTAGAGCCTTTCCCGACCGATTGCACGCCGTTGTGGCAGGAGGTGCAGGTGCCGAGGACGTTGATATGATTAAACTTACTGACCGGCTTCCAGCCCCACGGCGTATGGCAGGTCTGGCAGTCGTTCGACGACAGCATATGGCTGGTCGGCTTCGCTGAAGCGCCGATGCGGGAGTTGCCCGAATGGCAGGAAAAGCAGTCCTTTGGGGTACCCTTGAATAAGGCCCCCACATGACAACTCTCACAATCCACGGAGCGGTGCGCACCGACCAAGTCGAAACCCGTGGTTGCGTGGTCAAAAGTACTGGGCGCTGCGCCGGCGGCGAACGGCAGCAAGAGGAGCGCCAGAAGCACCCCCAAAATCCGCACTATCGAACGAGAGCCAATGCGACGCATATTTCTCTTGGACCACTGTCCGGAAAGCAAGGACGACAATGCAGAGCGTACCCTCTCTGCAAACCGAACTTCCCTTTTGCAGACGAATCATATTTCGGGTGCCGGGAAAAGCAACGTAAGGAGCGTCGCTTTGAGGCGACATTTGGCATCGGCATAGAAAAACACGCACTGCGTCACACTTTTCCGGCAACATGTTTCCGAAGCACAAGGCCCGTGACAAACTCAAAGCTCCCCGAGGCCTGCCTGGAGTGTTCGGAAACGCTATGAAAGACGTACGCCGGGGCGCTATTTTTGCCTTGCTCTTACTGAGCAGCGGGTGCGCGCACACGTTACCCCCCACTGAGAAATCACGCATCACGGAGTATCTGGACCCACAGACCGCGATGACGGTGCGTGTGGTCTCAGAGCCATTCGTCTACGGACGGGATGCGCCCGAATTGGCAGTCAACGCACGGGACTACCTGTCTGTCGGTGCTGTTGAACTGGACAATATGGGCAAGCACCGTATTTTCTTGGCTTTGGTTTCGTGGAGTACCATCGACCGGGCACGGGTTGGCGCGGCATCACCGACGCTGCCCGAACGGCTAGAAGTCCAAACCGCTGGATCGACCCGAGAATGGGCGGTCACGTCCCATCACCCCCGGGAACTCGGGGCTGGTGTGGCGGTTCTCGAGCCCCCAGTCGAACGATTCGGCGAGAGCTGGGTGGAACTGCGCGCCAGCGACATACGCGCGTTGGCGGCAGCACCGCCGGACGCCATCGACGTAGTGGTCGAGGGACTACGCCAGCATTTCACGCTTTGGCGGCGGGGTGATGCGGCACTCAGTGAATTTGCCGCCAGCCTCCCCGCAGACATACCAGCGGCGCGCGGACGCCGCCGCCACGTAGGCCCCTGACCTACAATCGAGCGCACTGGTCTGCGAAATCTGTGGATTCGCGCAACGTTCTGCACAAGCAACCTGCCCAATACTTCGCCCCTGCCCCGTTTCCGAGGGGCGGAGTACTAGGACAATGGAACGGCGACTGCATTCACGACATAACGCACAGACGACGGTCTATATTCAGACTCCGGGGAGTTCGGGCAAGGTCTATCGAGCCCGCAACCTCAGCGCCAATGGTGCCTTCGTCGAAACCGAAAATCTGGGTCTCAAGAAGGGCACCCTAGTCGAGATCGCCTTTGCCGTGACGGAAGGACGGGTTACCCGCATTCACCGCCGTAGTGCGGTCGTTGCCCACGTCACGCACGGCGGCACTGGGCTGCGCATGGAAACTCTAGCCGCTCGATAGTCTGGCGTCCCCTTCCCAAAGCGGCTGCAGCCTGACACAGTCTCGGGACGCATTTCGCCCGAGGTATCGCCTGTGTCTACTACCCGCACGTACAAGTACTACGATTTCTGCATGGCTGCATTCGTCTGCATCCTGCTCTGCGCCAATCTGATCGGACCTGCCAAAGCAACCACGGTGCATCTGCCCATCATTGGCTCAGTCACCTTTTTGGCCGGCGTCCTGTTCTTCCCCATCTCGTATTTCTTTGGCGACATTTTCACCGAAGTCTATGGGTATGGACGCGATCGCCGGGTCGTTTGGGCGGGGTTTGGCGCGCTCGTTTTTGCCAGCATCATGGCAGCCACCGTCGTGGCCCTGCCGCCTGCAGACCATTGGATCGATAAACAGTCGGCCGTCGCGGCAATCTTCGGATCAACGCCACGCATCATCGCCGGCTCGATCACCGCGTTCTGGTGCGGATCCTTCGTCAATAGTTTCGTACTCGCGAAACTCAAACTCCTCACGCAGGGCCGCTGGCTGTGGACGCGGACGGTGGGCTCCACGATCTGTGGTGAGGCCGTCGATTCGGCTATTTTTTACACGATCGCCTTCTACGGCAATCTGCCCAATGACGTGCTCGTTGCGCTCGCGATGACGCAGTACGTTCTAAAAGTGCTTTGGGAAATTCTCTCGACCCCACTCACGTACGCAGTCGTCAACTGGTTGAAGCGGATTGAGAGTGAGGATTACTACGATCGTGGGACTAATTTTACGCCGTTTTCATTAAAGACTTGACCGGCAATCAGTCCGACAATCGTGTCCTCTGATACTGGGGCAGCCCGTCCATCGGGCGGTCCCAGTCCAGCGCATCCGCCATATGAATGTGGTCTACGGGCACCATCAAGTCCGGTTGGTCTAATGAGGCAATTGTGAGGTCCATCTCGCCCGGTCGGGCGAGGCACCGATAAGTGAGCGGGCTATAGCACTGCGCACAATAACCGCGGAAAACGCCGATGGAGGATTCGCGCTCGACCAACGCCGCCCCGAGATAATGCAGATCCGCACGAGCGATCGTATACCAACCCACCGCATGGGACCCACTCGCCCGCCGGCAAGACGTGCAATGACAGTAGGTCGGTGGATACAAAGCCGGACCCGCTGCGTAGCGCACCGCCCCACAAAAACACCCGCCAACGAGCATCACGACGCCCCCGAACTCACCTTGCACTTGTCACAGGATAACGACTCGTCGACGATAGCGCCCATGCAACCCCCGCATGGCCACCGATTACGCCTGCTTGCACCGCTACTGTGCGTTCTGGCCGCCTGCGCACAGGGACCACGCATCCAGTGGAACCACCCCTCAGTGAACCAAGACAGCCGGGTGCAGTTCCTCGTAGTGCATGCCACGGAGATCGACTTTGCCACCTCGCTGCAGGTACTGACCCACGGCGACGTCAGCAGCCATTATCTGGTCGATCGCGATGGATCCATCTACGGATTAGTGCCGGAGAGCCGCCGCGCGTGGCATGCCGGGCCTAGTTATTGGGAGGGCACGACACCCCTGAACCCCAGCTCCATCGGGATTGAGGTCGTCAGCGTGCCCAAGGGGATGCCCGAGGGGACCGAGGCGCCTTTTCCGGAGCCGCAAATTGCAGCCGTTCGTGACCTGATCGCGGATATCGCCAAACGGCATCACATCCGACCCAACCGGATCGTGGGCCATGGCGAAGTGCAGCCCGAAGGCCGAACGGACCCGGGCCGCCTCTTTCCTTGGTCGAGCCTGATCGATGCGGGACTGATCCCCGCACCGGACCCGAACGCCGTCAACCGCTTTCGCCAAGCATTCGAGCGTGACCCACCAGGCGTGCGATGGCTACAAGAACAACTCTCCGCGCATGGTTACCGCATTCAATGTAGCGGTGTGTTCGACGGGCCCACCAAACAGGTGCTGACCGTCTTCCAAGGTCGTTACAGACCGGGGCAAGTGGACGGGGAAGCCGACCCAGAGACGTTGGGGATACTCGCCGCCCTCACCAGTCCCGATGGTTTGCGCATGCGCACAAGCCGCGATGGTTGGCGCGCATTGCATGTCGACCCGCCACCACAGGCGCGCTGCCTAGACCCTTAGCCTGTCGTTGCGCGACTGATGACCGACACTTCGGCATGGGGGATTTCCAGCTCCAACGTCGCGCGCATGTCATCAATCACCGGCTGCACTTGCGCCATCGTAGTGTCTGGCGAGAATCCTAGAAAAATATCCACGAAGACGGCGTTCCCTGCCGTACGCGAGCGCACACGATCAAGGCTCATATAGGCTTCAAAGTGTTTGACCAGAACCCGATTGATGATCATTTGCAGCGGTTCGCTGAGCGACTGATCAAGCAGGTCCGGCATCGCAGTACGAATCAAATTCCACGCCGAATGCACCAACATGCCCACCACTACGAGCGCCGACACGGTATCGAGGTAATCCACCCATGCCGCATGCACTAGGAGAGTCACCACAAATGTCGCGATAACCATCAAATCCATTGCAATCTTAATCACGAACAAACGGATTTGCGCAGACAGACACGGCGATGGACTGACCCGGTAATGCCGCACATTGGATAGGAGAATCCAAGAATTAACGAGGAAGAAGATGATCGACAACGCCAGCGCCAACCAGACACCAATCCCTTCAATATGCGTGGGATTCAAAAATCGATAAATGGCAAGAACGACCAAAAGGACGGTACTGGCCAACATAAACAGCGCTATGAGCAGGCTGGCAATGTTCTCCGCTTTACCCAAGCCGTAGTCGAACAGTCCACGCTGGTTCTTGCGAAGCATCCGAAAGACGAGGTAGGCCACCAAGGCCGAGGCAAATTCGATCGCCGAATTGAACATATCCGCCATCATCAGCAACGAATGGCTGATGTATGCAATCGCACCGCTGACGACCAGTTCAATGGCGCAGGTGATCACCGCAACGAGCGTCAGATTCTCAACCGACTTGGCGTTTGACATATCGCAATCTGCTCCAAGCTTGCTAGGCGCTGTTGTCAGCATGACAACTAGTCTCTAAGTCGAACTCATGGCGCCGCAAAAGCAGCCCTAAAACAAAACCCGAACCGTAAGCCGTTGTCTCGCGTCGGTCAAGGTCGTTTGCGTGTTGTATCGACGCGCCGAAACAAGGCTATCGCCGCGCAGCGCCTAAGCGTCTGCCCGGATCCATACCTGATCGTCAGGGAAATCTGCTTCGGTACGGCCATCGGCAAACGCACGGAACACCGCACGTTGAAAACCCCAATACGTCATTGTAGGCGGCGGGCTGCCACGACGCGCCGTCAACAGCGCATCCAGGTCTTTGAGCCGATGGAACGGAACCCCAGGGAACGCGTGGTGTGCCGTGTGGTACTGCATCTGCCAGCAAGCCCAACGCAGCACCGCATTGGTTCGGGTACTGCGGGTGTTGGCGAACACATTGGATTCATGCGGCAAGCCCAGATGCTCGATCGTATTCTGCAACTGATGCGCGAACTTCATAATCAGCATCGGCGCCAGCCACAACTGCACCGCTAACCCACTGTGGGCGTAGACCGAAACAATCCCAATCGCCGCATAGCCTGCCACGTGCCAGCGGGCCTCGCGAATGAACTCTGGATGCCGGGACGCAGGCAAATAGGGCTCCGACACTATCCCAAACGCGAAGCGCACGATCCTACGCCAGCGCGTATACCAGTAGGTAACGCCCGTCATCCAGAGCAGGAACGAAGTGCGCGTATACCGGGGACGCGCCAATTCCCCGTCCCGCTCCCAATCCTGCGTAAAACGGTGATGTGCCACATGTTGCACCTGATCAAAGGTACGCGGATAGAACAGGATAAAGCCGAACACCCGACCCACCCATTCATTCAGCCAACGGGTTCGAAATACCGTCCAGTGGCTGAGTTCGTGCTGCCCGGCATAGAGAAAATTCAGCAAGGCGCCATGTACCATGAATACGGGAATGCACCAGAGGCTGTTCGGGCAGCGCAGCAGCAACCCTCCCGTGAGGCTGAGCACTAGTAATTGTGACAATGTTTGAAGTCCGCCACGCACATCAGACGGCCGACACAGCGCTTTGAGAGTTGCCGCTTCCAGCAGATCACGCCGCGCAAAAACCTCATCCATTACGGGACTCCCATCGGCAAGGATTCGAACCCAGGCCGAATTCTAACGCGGCCAACGGCCGCCATCGCGCTCATCTCTGGGCACCAACTAGAGCGTGGGTGGACGCTGCCCCTGACCCAATACCTGTTCTAAGGCCAATCCGAGCGACAGCAGCGCCCGGTCGTGCCCCGCGGGAGCATCAAACTCTAACGCTACCGGCAACCCCCCGGCCGTGAGACCGATCGGCAACACCAGCCCCGGCAACCCCGCGGTACTGCCGGGTGTGATATTGCGACCAATCGCCTCATCAAAGCTCAGCGCACGATCGCCGATGCGCACAGTAGTCTCCTCACCGATGCGCGGCGCAGGAACCAGCGTCGTCGGAAAAACGTGAGCGACCGCGCCGGTCGCGGCGAAATACACACTGAATGCCCGCCGCAACGCCGGCAATCGCCGCTGCAGCGCGTCTTGATACAACGCGCGGCTAGGATAACCGGGCGATTGAGGGAAAAGATCGCGTTGCAGGAGCGGCCGCAGTTCCGGACTCGCCCGGGCAATCACCTCTAGGGCATTCACGGGCGCGTGCCAGCGCGTCAGGTACGCGTCGAGAGAGCGCCGCATCTCGTAGGCCACGATGGTGTCGGTAGTGCCTGGCGCCAGTTGTTCGATACCCTCGACCTCGGCCTCGACGATTACCACACCGGCCCCAACGAGCAGCTGTACGGCGGCCTGACACAAGCGCTCGACCTCGGGATCAAGCGACTTCCAAAAGTAGCGTCGGCCGAGCGCTAACCGCACGCCCTGCAGTGGAGAGCCGTTCAAAGGTCGGTAATCACCCGTCGCAACTCCATCAAACAAAACCAAATCGTCCACCGAGCGCGCGTGTGGGCCCACCTGATCAAACCGAGGGCTACAAGGGATCGCCCCCGCCGTGGAATAGCGCCCAGTGCTCGGGCGCAATCCGACCAAACCACAGAGTGCCGCGGGCACGCGAATGGAGCCTTCCGTGTCTTCGGCAACCCCAAGCGGAGCCATCCGCGCCGCCACGGCGGCGGCGGTTCCGCCGCTACTACCACCGGGTATACGAGACGGGTCGTAGGGGTTTTGTACTGCACCGAAGGTCTCGTTGCGACTGGTCCAGCCATACGAGAGTTCGTGCAGATTCGTTTTACCTAATACAACTGCGCCGGCGCTACGCAATCGCGCCACAATATCTGCGTCCACCTGGGGGCGAAACCCGGTAAGCCCGGGTGTACCTGCACTGGTCGGGTATTCAGCCGTATTGATGCTGTCCTTGACCGGAATCGGTAGCCCATGCAGCGGCCCGAGACGACCTCCACGGTGCCGCCAACGATCCGCTTGCCGCGCCTGCTCTAGAACACGCGCCGGATCCAGCGTAATGAACGCATTAAACGAACGATAGCGCTCGCACTGTGCGAGCAACTGCGTGGCGTAATATTCCGCGGTACAGTCGCCCTGGGTCATCCGCCGCACCGCGTCCGTCGCGGACCATTCGATAACGTCGTCGCTCGACGTCGACACTGCTGCCCGCGCGGCGGGCCAGAAGACCGACCCAAACAGTGTCGCCGAACCGGCTGCCAGCAATTGGCGCCGCAGTGGATCGGGCGCATCCACACCGCGATCCGTCGCCGCCCGCAGATGATCGATCAGCATAGCGACTCACGACTCCTTGCAGCGCACACGCCCGATGGGTAGGCCAGCCGATGCCTAGCGATGATCCTACTCTGTATTCCACGCGTATCCGTTTTACACGAACGGTGGGCGCCGCGCGATGCCATATCCCAAGGCACGAGTCTGACTACATGACTTTCGCCCGTTTCGCGAATCGCCGCGGCGATGACTACGGTGTATAGACACCTAGCCGCCATGCATCACGCACCGATGAAAAACCATCCCTCATTGCCCACAAAGCAGGTGCTCTACGCAGTACTACAAACGTCTCCTGCATAACTGCATCCACGCTGACACGGGGCCGCTGCGCACGCCCAAGACATGCACAACTGCGCGCCACCCCCCGTCTTAGTCCTCGTTCGGAAGCTCACCGGCACATGCATGCCAGGCCGCCTGTATGGCGCGGACTCGATCGGCCAGTTGCTCACATACTGCTGCGCCATCCTGCACGTGCCGCACAGTAAGCATACCCGTCAGCAGGTGGATCGCTGCATCGGCCCGAGGATCATCAAAATACCCTAGCGTGCCTTTCAAACTGTGCGTCAGTGAGCTGGCCAAGTCCACATCGGAACGCGCGACAGCCGCTGTGAGATCCGCGACTTGTTGCGGCACTTCGACTATGAACTGCGCCATCAGCTGCTCGAGAAGAGGGCGGTCGTTCTGAAACAACGTTAGCAGCCTTCGAAAGGAGGGCGCATCGGTGGATTGCGTAGGGGCATCTACCTCGACCCGTTCATCGCTTGCACTGCGGGTCAACTGTTCGATTACCCGCGCCAAGGCAGCGACCGGTATGGGCTTTGGCAAATACTCATCCATACCGGCCGCGAGACAGCGACCACGATCACCGGGCAGGGCATGGGCGGTCATTGCGACGATCGGCAGATGTCGGCTCCCACGTGCTCGATGTAACTCCCGGATCGCAGCTGTGGCTGCAATGCCATCCATGATATCGATCTGCATATCCATCAGCACGAGGTCGAAATCCCCATCGCCCGCACGTTCCAGCGCATGAACAGCTTCGAGACCAGTTTCTACTAGCAGCACCTCATGACCGAGCTTGGCAAGGAACCTCTTTGCAACCATCTGGTTGATCGGGTTGTCTTCCACCAGAAGAATGCGCCGCGCTCGGCGAGCCGCAGGAGCCTGCGGCGTGCGCTGCACGCTGGACGCCTCTAGATCGGGCGGTCCGAGATCCAGTGCTTGGCAGATCGCATTCAGCAAGTCGCGGCGCCGAATCGGTTTCGACAGATGGGCCGCGATCCCGAGCGCACGACTGCGGTGCAGATCCGCTGGTGCGAGCGACGAGGTCAGCATCAGGATTGGGGGAGTTGCCGTATGTTTGCGTGCGCGCTGCAGATACTGCGCCACCGCAAAGCCGTCCATATTCGGCATGTGCCGATCGAGCACCACCAGCGCGTAGGGCGTCCCGACCGTCTGCTGCAGTAGCGCAAGGCCGACTGCACCACTCTCGGCGACCGTTACTTGCATTCCCCAGTGGGAGAGTGTTTCCTCGAGAATGCGTCGGTTGGTGACATGGTCATCAATGACCAGGACCGATAGCCCGAACAAAGTCGCCATTACGGTGGATCGGGTCGGCAATGCGGTGGGCACGGCGAGCCCCAGAGGCAGCGTGCAATGGAAGGTGCTGCCAATGCCCACTGCGCTATCTACCCAGAGCCGCCCATCCATCAGATTCACAAGACTTTTGGAGATCGACAGGCTCATCCCTGCGCCTCCATGTCGCCGAGTCATGGCGACATCCGCTAGGGTAAAGGCATCGAAAATCTTCGAGAGGAGCTCACCTGCAATACCGATGCCGGTATCGCGCACCGACAGGTGCAACTGAATGCCGGCCTCGGTCTGACTCTCCAATTCAACCGTGATGGCCACCTCCCCTTGGGCAGTGAATTTCGTAGCATTGCCGATTAAGTTCACGAGGACTTGGCGAATGCGATCGGGGTCGCCAATGACCCATTCGGGCACTTGAGGTTGGATCCGACTACTCAGTTCGAGGTTCTTTTCCGCGGCGCTGGGCGCCAGCATGCGCACGGTGCTCTCAATAAGATCGACCAACGAGAACGGAACCGAGTTGATCTCTAACTTGCCCGCCTCAATTCTCGCGAAATCGAGAGTGTTGCTTATGACCGCGAGTAGAGAGTCGCCGACACTATGAATCGTATCGAGGTATTCCCGCTGCTGGCCAGAAAGGTCGGTTTCTAGGATCAGTTCGGTCAAGCCCAAGATTCCGCTCAGTGGGGTGCGAATCTCATGGCTGATGTTGGCGAGAAAAGCGCTTGCGGCCCGGCTACCCGCCTCCGCCTGCTCACGAGCGGCAGCCAGCTCGCTGTTATGGGCAGTGAGGACACGCAGACGCTCTTCAGCGATGAGCTCGGCTGACGCTCGTGCGTCGCGCTCGCGCGCAATCTGCGCGCGCAAACGGAAAATCACTTCCTCAAGCGCCGTATCCATCACCGCCCCCTGACGACGGGCGTAGCGGTACGGGATAGGGCCGCCGCCACGGCAGTCGGACCGTTTGCGTCGCACTGGTCAGACCAACTTCGGCCCCCCCTTGGGGAATAATGCTTAATTGCATACTTTCCTCCCACACCGGTATCTTTTTAGTTACTTTCTACTAAATTGAAATGTCCCCTGTCAAGTGGGTGGCGGAGTCCATGCAGGTTGGCCAGGATCACGTCCGCCGGAGACAGCGGTCCGATCGCTTTGCGCAAGCAACTCGCAGATTGCCGAAAGCACCTCGCAACGCAAGGCAACAAACATCCGGGAACTTGCAATCACCCGTATGGAACTCCGGCGTCGAGCGTGTTATCGAAGAGCAACGCTGGGCCGTGTACGAGCAATGAAACAAAGGCCCTAAGAAGGAGCAGCCCCAGCGCTCGAGTACTAGAGAAAGAATGAGATGCGTACCCGCATCAGCACCGGGCCGTACAGGACAGAAATGTTTTGCGCCGCGCTGCATACCAAGATTTTGATACGCTATGGCCACGTGAATTGTTAACGACAGCGCTGATCGACTAACCCTACTTCACTGGTCTGTTTGGAATAACAATGGACAAGCAAACAATGCAACCACTGTCATCAGGCATCGGCGCTAACGACATCAGCTCGGTAAAAGTCACCGCGCCGATTGACGAGGCGTTATGGCTTCTTGCTAAAAGCGATCTCACGATCGACGAGTTGTTTAATCAACTCGCGTCCCGCCGCATCAGCCTGATTATAAGCGACCAATAAACGTACGTGGTCGAGGGTGGGATTGCTGATCAATCGCCACGGCTCCACCTGCAGCGCCTTCGCCAATGGCTCCAGGTGCTGAAGCTGGATACCCTTGCCGCGCACAACATTCGATACGGTCTTCTGGGAGACGGCGCCAGCTGTCAGACTAGCGAGGGATTGCTGCGTCAATCCTTGCTCAAGCATGAGAGTGCGAATGTTACGCGCGAGCGTAGCGACAAGATTTTCTGTCGTCACAAGATAAAGATACAACAATCGACCAACGCTTAACTAGGTGTGCTCAACATCTTTTAGCTCCTGTGACAGGCAACATTGTGCAATGCAGCAGTAAGAATCCACTAAAAACTACTTCCACGAACGCTGCAACAATCTCTATGCCGATGCTGCACGCTCTCCCCTGCCCGGCGTACTGTGCATCGACCTGTTCGGATGCGCATCGAGCAGCGCAGATGCCGGGCCCCCTCTTTGCAAATCTATTGTTCACTGATCCACCGATGCCCCTGAAAGAAAACTGCTGGGCCTAGTGCGCAGCAGACCCCAGCCACGGGTCCCGTGTTAGACGCGTCAAATACAGTCTTTTTCGACATTTGCACCTATAGACTGGCACTCGCGTCGGCGTACCGTGGGTGCACCTGCACGGATGCGGGCCATGCGTCGACGGCCACGTGCGTCCACGAGGTCGGGACTTCGTACACCCTAGGGCTAGGCGAAACAGCAGGACTCATCCGGCACGTGTATAGACGGATCTGAGGAGGATGCCATGCATAAGTTGCAAGTTGTTGTCGCCGAGTCATTCCGGGCGCACTTCTATCAGAGCACAGCGACGCCCCACTCGCTGGAACTGGTTGACTCGTTTACTAATCCGGCAGCCCGGGCCCATGAACAGGACCTCGTCTCAGACCGGCCAGGTCGGATGGTGGACCGGGGACTAGGGCATACGGTTTCCTTCGGTAACCAACACTCCGCGCGGGAGACCGCGCTAGATCGCCACGCCCGTCGCATTGCACGCCGAATTGGAGGTCTCGGCGCACAGGAGCAAGATAGCCGATTGGTGCTGATCGCGAGCGGACGCTTGCTCGGGTTGATCCGCGCACAACTGTCCGCAGCCTCAGCCCGGCGACTCGTGGCTGAGATCCCGCGCGATCTCACGCACCTGAACATGCACGAACTCGAGCTGGCGGTAGCCGAAGCCCAGTCGACGGAATGCGCTGTGCTCAGCACACGGCCGCAGCCCGGCAGTACGACGATGACCCACCGGCACCGTTGACGCGTTACCGCGACCGCAGAATTCTCCGCGCAACTCGGCAACTACGTTGCGCAAGCACCCGTTGCCCTGTCGCTGTCCTCTCGGGTATTGGCAGAGGGCCGCGCCAATACGCAGCAACAGACGAGAGTGGGCCTCTGACGCTCTGATTACGGAGGCTTACCTTAATAAGGTTGGGCGCCTAGAAAAAATTGAAAGGCAACTAGGCCCGTCTTTCAGAATGCACTGTTGCACCGAGTCAGCCAGCGGGCATTGATTCACTGACGCGTTTTCATTCGACATAGCCACTTTCGCCAAACTCCGCGATATCGAGCCCCACGACCTCACCCATCGTGTCCACACGTAGTCCAATCAGCCGGTCGACTATTTTTAGCAGAATGAGGCTACCCAAGCCGGACCAGCCAATTACAGCAGCCACTCCTAGCGCCTGCGTTGCCAACTGATCTGCAATGCCGTGATTTAATGGGAGGCCTGTCCCGCTGAAAACTGGGCTCGCGAAAACGCCGACGAGCAAGGCGCCGACCACACCAGCTACACCATGCACCGGAGAGACGTCGAGCGCATCATCGACTGGGAGGAAAGCGCGTACAGTAACCAGCGCACCGAAGGCCAGTAAGCTGCCAATAGCGCCAATCGCGACGGCCGCCGGCAGCGAAACGTAGCCACACGCCGGGGTGATGGTCACTAATCCGGCTATTGCACCGGTCAGCAATCCTGTGACCGATGGCTTTTTGTAGCACAGGTATTCGGCGAGCATCCATGTCAACGCGCCGGCACATCCAGCGATATGCGTGATGAGAATCGCCATTGCGGCGTCATCGTTCGCAGCGAGTGCAGATCCACCATTAAAGCCGAACCATCCAATCCACAACATGCCGCCCCCAAGCGCAACTAGCGGCACAGAGTGAGCGGGCGTCACCGCATGGCGTTGGTCACGACCACCAATCACAAATGCTGCGACCAATGCAGACACACCCGAGGTGACGTGCACCACCAGTCCCCCAGCAAAGTCGAGGGCACCCTGACGAGCGAGCCACCCCTCGCCCCATACCCAATGCGCAACGGGGGCATAGACCACGATTGACCAGAGCGCTGTATACGCTAGTACCGCCGGAAACCGCATGCGTTCCGCGAACCCTCCGAGCGACAAAACCGGGGCAATGACGGCAAAAGTCATCTGGAACAGCATAAATGCGGCGGCCGGAACGGTTCCGTGGAGCACGCCACGCAGCGCGCTAGTGGAGGTGAAGCCGCTGATTACACAAATCCACTCATTGCACTCACTCCCACTGCCAAATGCCAGTGGAAATCCAATGAACAACCAAAGCAGCGATACGATGCAAGTCACCGCAAAACACTGCGCAAGCACGGACAACACGTTCTTGCGTCGGACCAGGCCGCCATAGAACACCGCAAGCCCCGGCAGGCACATGAAAAGAACCAGCGCGCTAGAGACCAACAGCCAAGCGGTATCGCCATGATCGGGGTTTGCAGGTGCAGCGAACGCAGGCAATGCAGCCACAGCCAAGACTGTCAAGCAAGTATTTACCCTGTTGCCGCAGCACGGTATTTTCCAAGGGGTCTGCCATTAGAACTTCACTCCCTTTAGTGTGCGTGGAAAATATCACGCCGCCAAAAGCCCATCAATTGCCCCACCGCGGCACATCAATAGGCGCCTAGATCACGACAACCCTACTTTCAAAAGTCAGCATTAACGGCCGTAGGTGTGCTGCACCGTGATATTACGTGATATCGGCTAGCTAGGCGGTTGGGAACGCAGTCCCCACGCGATCGCCTTTTATCGCAAACAGAGCTTCGAGGTCGTCAGCTTGGATATTTTTGTGGGCGCTGACCCACAGACCGATTTACTCCTGTAATGCGCATTTTAAGGAGCGCGCACCCCAGTTTCTAACGGGTATAGCGACCACTACATCGCAGGTTTGTGGACGGTTCACGCAAGCGAGGAAGAGCAATAGGCTATTTGCCGGCGTCGTGCCGCGCAAACTGGTCAATCGCTTCGTTACATTGGGCGCCACGCGCCGCATTGGTCTGTAGACAGTTGATCGTAGGTGTTAAACGCGAGATCCTCCCTAAAATCAGGTCGCCGAACGATTCATCTCCCGGCGCCTTTGCCCGTAGCAGTGACCGCAAATACGTGACCATTCCTTAATGTCCTGAGGCTCTTGAGTAACTACTATAAACTCGCCAAAAGCGTCAACAAACCAGAGGCCACCGCCAGTGACTCGATGCCATCGAGCATGTATATACTGCGGCACACGGAGCAGGCACGGACAATACCCGGCCCAGGCGAATCCCCGCAGACTATCCGATCGATTCCAGGAGCACTCGTCATGAAGCTATCGCTTGTCAGGACACTCTTGCAGGCTACCGTCATTGCCCTCGGCTTGACTCTGGCAGCGGCTACCCCAGCCCATCCGGGGAAGATTTTTTATCTGACGCCTGATCTCAATTTTTCTTTTTGGCACAACATCGCGCAAGGCATCGCCGCCGAAGCCAAGAAGAGTGGATTCGAGCTTCACGTGCTAAACAGTCATGACGATGGGGCGATTCAACTCCAAAATACGCGGCAAGCCATCGCTGACGGCGCGACTGGGATTGTGTTCACCCCCACTGATTCATCCACTGCCCCCGCTGTGCTGGCCCTCGCCGAGCAGGCAAACGTTCCGGTGGTGATCGCCGATGTCGGCACCAACAGTGGGAAGTACGTGTCCTATATCAGCTCAGACAACCATACAGGCGCCTATCAAACCGGCCAGGTCTTGATCTCAGCCTTACAGCAAAAGGGTTGGAAAGGTGGCGACATCGCCTCCATCACGCTATCACTGGCACGAAATAATGGCCGCTTGCGCAGCGCCGGATTCGCACAAGCACTCTCGGAAGCGGGCGCCCCACTAGCTGACACCCGCGAGATGAAAAGTTATACGGCGGATGAGTCGACGCAATTTACGCAAGAGCTATTGAGCAATCACGCGCAGCTGCGTGGCCTGTTCGTGCAAGCGGACATACCGACCCTCGGCGCTGTAAAAGCCATCCGCGCAGCAAACCGTGGTCAATCACTTGCACTTGCCGCATTTGATGGCACCCCGGAATTCATTGACTTGATCAGACGAGGCGACGTACTGGTATCGGGCATGCAGCAACCGTACCTGATGGGACAGCGCGCGGGTGAAGCGCTGATTCTGCATCTGGCCAAGAAGCCGGTCGCGCCTGCCATTAATGTCCCCATTCTGATTGTGACTCACCAGAATATTGACACGCTGCTACCGATACTGCATGAGACCGTATTTGCCAACGAGAACAGGTAGACCCGATCGGCTAGGAATTTTCATAACGGCCAAACGATGCGCTCGGATACATGTATTTGCCGTGCCCGATAGTGACGCCGACACAAATTTGGCGACAACCGTGGAGGCTGTACCGCATTCCACGGCCGCATCAGGCCCGGCACGGGCCGATTTCTCTAGCGGTTTATCGGAACTGGTGCCGGCGGAGGGAATCGAACCCCCGACCTTCTGATTACAAATCAGTTGCTCTACCAACTGAGCTACGCCGGCCAATACCCTAATTCTACCGTCATAGAGCCCCGTGGCATACCTAGTAACGCTAGAATCCTGATCCTCAGACGGTGACCGAGGATGCTTTTAGTGCCCGCCCATCTAAATTTCCGCCGTGCGGCACCCGCTGACGCCGCCGTCGTAGCCGCCATTGCCGAACGCACGTTCCGGGCGACCTTTGCGGACCAAAATACCATCGAGGATCTAGATGCCCTGTGTGCATCCGCCTACGGCGAAACCATCCAGCGGATCGAATTGGAGGACCACTCACGAGAGACCTGGTTACTGGAGTCCTCAGCGGGGGCCGTCGGGTATTTCATGTTGCGCACGGCGACCGCGCCGAGCGATATCAGTGGCCGGGCTCCGATCGAAATTCAACGCTTCTATTTAGATCACGCCGAGCACGGTCGAGGGGCAGGACAGCAGATGATGGTGTTCGCACTGGAACGCTGCATCGCGATGTCCGGCGATGTCGCCTGGCTGGGCGTTTGGGAGCGCAATCCCCGCGCCATCGCCTTCTATCGCAAGCAGGGCTTCGCGGTCGTCGGCTCGCATATTTTTGTGGTGGGCGCGGACCGGCAGACCGATTTACTCCTGCAGCGCACGCTTTAAGCGGCACACGCTGCCCTTGTAGAGGGCGGTGATGAGGACCTCATACCCGGTGTGTAGACGGTTCACGGGAACGAGGAAGCCTGATTGGCTATTCGCCAGCATCGTGCCGTGCAAACTGCTCGAGCGCTTCGGTCAGTTGCGCGCCAAGCGCGGCATTGGTCTGGGTGACGCCATTGATCGCGGCCACGGTCGTGTTCAGTTGCGCAACGCCCTGCGCCTGCTCGAGGGAAGCGCGAGTAATTTCAGTAATGAGTTCTCGGACTCGACCGATATTAGCCGCCACCTCATTAAAGGCGCTATGGGTCGACTCGGCCAACCGATCGCCGGCACCAATCTCCCGCACCGTATTGTCAATCAGCGCAGTGGTAGTCTTGGCCGCCTCGGCGACCCGCTCGGCGAGACTGCGCACTTCGGTCGCAATGACGCCAAATCCTGCGCCTACTTGGCCCGCATGGGCCGCCTCTACCGCCGCATTCAGTGCCAAAATCTTGGTCTGAAACCCGATTTCCTCGATCGCAGCGACGATATTGCGCGTCTTCCGGCTGGCTGCAATGATCGCCTTCATGGCGTCCGCAAGACGGGTCATCGCCGCGTTGGTCTCTTCGACCAATCGCGTATTGGCGAGGGTCAATTCGTAGCTGGCACTGGCGTGCGCCGCCGTCTCCCGCGTCATCGCCGCCATCTCTTCCAGCGAGGCCGCGGTTTGCTCGACCGCGCTCGCCTGGCTGTTGGCGCCGTGCGCCAAGGAACTCGACACAGCGGTTATCTTGCGCATCATCCGCTCCAACAAGCGCGCCTCGGCCTCCAGTTGTTCGGTGCGCAACTGCAACTTGCGCCGGCCCCGCTGTCCGGCATAACGCAGCGCGCCGGTTGCGGTCAGCAAGAACAACGCGATGTAGATCGCGTAGGCCCACACGGTGCGGTACCACGGTGGCAGCACCGTAAAGGCATAAACACCCTCGGCACTCGTCCGTCCATCCAACGTGCGTGCGCGGACTCGGAATCGGTAGTCCCCCGGGCCGAGATTGCCGGAATTAGCCTGCGTCTGCGCGGTCCACACCGACCAATCGCGATCCGCGCCGTCGAGGCGGTATTGGTACCGGACGTCCGCCGGGTCGCGATACGTGGGCGCCGCGAACGCAAATTCCAGCGCGTTGTGGTTGTAGGGCAAGCGCAGAGGGGCCGCGTGGGCACTGACACTGCCACCAAAGAGTTCTTCCGCCCCGCTGGTGACACGCCGCACCCACGCAGCAAAAGCCGGTCGTGCCGGTTGCGCGTGCAGATCGAAGCGGTATAGCCCATCGTTACCAGCCAGCCACAGGCTACCGTCCGGATCGAGCTGGATCGACTCCATCTGGATATGCGCCAGGCGCAGGAAATTGTCTTCTTCCAGCCGGTAAGTGCCGTCTGCGCTGCGCCGAAACAACCCCTGACGCTGCTGTTTGCGGCCGCGGGTGACGGACCACACATCCCCATTGGCCAACCCGAACAATCGCGCGGTGCCATCGGTGGTCGACAGCGGTAGGTAGAAACGGTTGTCGGGGACGAAATGCGCAGCGCCAGCGTCCCAGCGCAGCATTCCAGTCACTGGCGTCGACGCCGCATATAAGTCGCCAGCAACCTGAAACACCGCAGCGACCCCACTGCCAAAACCCGCGGTCAGCGTGGTCGATGTCGAGGCCCCAAGACCCATGGCGGCGACGCGGATGCGCCGCACGCCCCCCGAGGATCCAGCCCAGAGCGTGCCATCCGCCGTCTCGGTCATGCTCAGCGTGAGGTCCTTTTCGGCCGATGGCAGGCGCCCTTCATCGATCCAGTGGCGACCATCCCAGCGGCGCGAGGACACGCCATCGGCATGACCCACAAACAGGCGACTCGGCGTCAGATGTGACTGCACCAGCGCGTAGGCCTCCGTTTCCCCGGCACCGGGGATGGTGGGAATGGTTGCGTCGCCGCGCAACTCGTCCACACCCTCCCCAGCCACCAGCAACTTCGACACAGCGCCGGGGGCCGGGTCAACGAATTCCAGTAGCCCAATTGCTTGTTTGGTTGCCGACAGCGGGTGCAGCAAGGAGGGGCCGGCGGCCGCCGATTCGACGCGAACGAAGCCACCCACACCACCAAGCACGGCGTACAGCGAGCCCTGATAGCGCCGCACATCATTCGTCTGTTTCTTACCAGCAAATGCCGTAATCGGCGTATCCAGTTCGATCGCGGCAATGCCCTCCTGCAACCCAAGCCATAGGGCGCCCTCTGGATCGACCCACGTCGCCAGAACCCCGCGGAAGGGCTCACTGTTGGGGCCCTCGAAGACGTTGCGCAGACTGCCGTCGTGTGCGATCCACACGACGCCGCCTGTCAGCGTCGTTACGAACACACTGCCATCCGGCATCAGCATTGAGGTGTAGGCAGGGTTCTTCAGCAAATAGCCATCGGCGGCCGTCGGGAAGGGCGTGACTGTGTGCCCATCGTAGAGGCTCAGCAGTTTAGCTCGCTGCTGCACCAGCATCCGCCCTGCGTCATAGGGATGCAGGTACACCTTACGCGCTGCGGCAAGAGCCGCACCACCGGGCGCCGGTTGCAGGCTGTCACCGACGATCATCTCCAGCCCAATGTCGATCTCCACCGTATAGAGCTGCTCATTGACCTCCGCCAAGCTTGTGAAAGAAGCCTTCGTGGGCCAGACGTGCAGTTGTCGACCGTCCCAACGCAGCAGCGCGTCAAAAGTCTGAAAAAAGACACCATGTGCCGTCGGTATCACGCGCCAGACATCGGCGAAAGCATGCTGTTGATCCGGTGGCAACTGTGCTTTTAGCGATACAAACTGCAGTGTGCCGGTGCTATCGGGTTCCAGATACCCCAACTCGCCGACGCCTCCGACCCAGATACGGCCTGCAGCATCAACCGCGAGCGCGCGCACAGTAGCGCCGGGAACGGCGATCTGCCGCCAACTGACGCCATCGTATTCAACGATCACGCCATCGGTACCAAAATACAGCAGACCGCGCGGATCCTGTACGACGGCCCAGATCTGCGGCGCGGCTTGGTACTCTTGCGGCGCATGGTAGTGCATGGCCGTGACACCGCGCTCAAGCGGGCGGGCTGAGGGTGAGCGCACAGGCTCATCGGGGAGGGCGGCGCCCATCAGCACGGCCAACAATGTGGCGCCAACGAGGATTCGTCGAATCAACGAGATCATCAGTACCCCCCCACCCAGTGCCAATCATGCGCTCCTAATGCTTCAAGTCAAATGCGATGACGGGGCGCGGGCGGCGTCGGGCACCGGCGTGCGAACCGCATTTTCAGGCGTTTGCATCTGGCGGTCTGACGGAGTTCGATCGTAGACTCGTCGTACCTCGATCAGCCACTCACCTCGTAGCATTGGAGCCCGCCACCCGATGGACCAGCCGAAGACGGAACTACAACAGGGCGCGCTCGGGGTCGGCGAGTCTATCGTAATGGGGGTCGCCGGGACGGCACCCGCCTTCAGTCTGGCCGCCACGACCGCATCACTTATCGCCGCAGTGGGCATCCTGTCGGCCGGCACTCTGGTCTACTGCGGTCTGATCATGTTTGGCGTCACCTTCGCCTTCATGCATTTAAACCGCGTGATCGCCAATGCGGGGGCCTCTTATAGTTGGGTCGGCCAAGTATTTGGTCCGGCAGCAGGGTTCTTGGCCGGCTGGTCTTTGCTGGTCGCCTCCGCTGTATTCATGGTGTCGGGTACCACACCGGCAGCCACGGCAACGCTCTTGCTGATCAACCCAGCGCACGCCAACGATACGACCGCCATCGCCTGGGTCGCCGCCGCATGGCTCGCCCTGGTGAGCGCCGTGGTCGTCAAGGGCATCAAACCGACGAGTTATCTGCAGATCATCATGACGGTAATCGAAGTGGGCGTACTGGTCATACTGATTGTGGCTGCCTTGATTCAGTATGCCGACCATCCGGTCCACGCGGTCGGTTGGCGATGGTTTGCGCTATCCGAGTTCACGCCCACCCTATTTGCCACTGGTTCACTCACCGCGCTCTTTTTCTTCTGGGGCTGGGACGTCACGCTCAATCTGACCGAAGAGACCCAAAACGCGAACGAGGCACCGGGACGTAGCGCGGTCGCGGCCATGATCATTGTGGCGCTCCTGTTTGTGTTCTTCGTGATTGCCTGCCAATACGTACTGACGGATGAGGAAATCAGTCAATCGAGCACTAACATCCTGTTCACGCTCGCCGAAAAACTACTACCCAGACCATGGAGCTATCTGTCGATCGTGGCTGTAATGGTCAGTACGGTGGGTACGCTGGAAACCCAAATCTTGCAGTTCAGCCGGACCATGTTCGCCAAGGGCCGAGATGGGGCCCTGCATCCGCGCTATGCGACCGTGCACCCGACGTGGCAGACCCCTTGGGTCGCCACCGCCGTCGTGTCCGGGCTGGGCTTCCTGTTGATCTTTTTATCCTCGCTGCTGCCGACCGTCAGCGACTTGATTCGCACCTCTGTGAACGCCATCGGCTTCCAAGTGTGCTGTTATTACAGCTTGTCTGGCTTTGCCTGTGCTTGGTACTTCCGCCGCACGGCGCTGCAATCTCCGCGCCAATTTGTGTTTTTGTTTCTGTGGCCCTTGCTGTCGGCCACCTTCCTCGTGTTCGTGGGTGGCTACAGCATTCCCACCTTTGATTGGCTCACCGATGTGATAGGGATCGGCGGCATCGCCATCGGCATCGTGCCGTTCCTATGGAATCGGCGACGGCACGGGCGTTGGCAGGCCGCCCAACGCATCGCCTAATCGCACTCTAGGGCGAACGCGGACGCGCAGCGTCCGGGGTGTTCATCCCCGGAGCATGGTGGCGGAAACGCCAGCGCAGGATGAGCGACCTAAAACCGCTGCCAATCAGACGGTCGCGCGTTTGCCGCTATCGGCACCGAGTTTCGGCATCGGGATGCCATTGGGTACGGGCAAAGGCGCCGGATTGGTCACAGCCGGCTCCTCTTCATGCGGCAGCATCAATTCGCATGGCACGATGGTCACGGCCGCTGTGCCACTGACGGCACCGATCAACGCCGCATGATTCGGCGTGGCAACTGCGGTGAAATCAATCCACCACTGGCTGGTATGCCGTTCAATCGTCAGGATGCCCGCGTCCACGCCATGACGATGCAGTTCCAGGACGCGCCGGTCGGCGTTGGAACGATCTGCAAACAACCCTAGCGCGACGACGACGGTTGTCTCCCCTGGTTCCGGTGGCAGTACGGCGACCGCGCCATCGCCGCCAGAACGGACGCGCTGCGCGAGGCGAGTCGCTAGATCCGCGCTGGGTGTCTGGACCTGCACGCGAAAGACGGGGGCTGCGGCAACGTTCACTTCGCGCTCGGTCAGGGCCCCATAGGCATCACCCAGCCAATGGTTAACCGCCGCCAGAATCTCGCGGTTATTGATCGGACCGAGGCTCTGGCATTGGGGCGTCGGCGCAGGTCGCTCCTGCGCGAGCAAGATGCGGGCAGGCGCTACAGACGCCAACGCGGGGCCGGAATGTTCGCTGATCTGCACTGGTTGTAGCGTATGCCAGTACAACAGGAAGGCTCCGTTGGCGAGGACTAAGAGCAGAACGAGCCATTTCATACCGTACGCTCCGCCACGATCGAGGCAAGCCCCTCCAGAGATAGATTTTCGAGCACCTGGACAGCAGGCACGTACCGTACGGCCTCCACCGCATAACGACCCGTCGCAACCACGGCCACCTGCGCGCCGATGCGTGCCGCAACCGCCGCGACGCAGGAGGCTATCGCCAACCGCGCACCTTCTTGTACGGCACCTGCAGTATTGACGCCAAATCCTGCCTCTACCGCCGCGACATCGAGCAGCGCCGCCGCTGCGATGCCGCTGGTCTGCGCGTACAACGCTTCGCGCATCGGGCGCTCGCCAGGAAAGGTCCAGACACCCATACGCTGACCGTCGGCGCCCAACAGGTCGATGCCTATAGCGACATCAGCCGTGACGACCAAGGCGGGGCACAAGCCCCGGGCCCGCGCGCCCACTAACGCAAGATAGCGCCCTAGGGGCGCTGCTGGCACCGCCCCCGTTGGAGGTACAATAAATTGCGAATCGATATGCCAGGCACGACGAATCCACTCCGCCAGGCGAGGCTGCAAGGTCGCCGCCCCCCCATGCGCTACGAATACAGCGTGGGGCGTGGGAGCCAATCGCGCCAGCGCGGAAGGCCAAGGGGGTTCTGCAGCACTCGAACCACCGACCAAAAACTCGATCTCAGACGGGCGTCCATCGACAAGACGCGCGTACTTAAATTGCGTCGGACCAGTTTCGATCAACAGGGTCACGCCGCCCGCCTCAGGGTCACTTCACCCGCGATCAGTCGTTCCATACCGCCCGCATATTCCACCAACAGCGTCCCATCCGACGCGATACCGCGGGCAATGCCCTCCCGTCGAGTCTCGCCAGTGACCCACTCTACACACCGATCACGCAGGATATCGGCCTCGGTCCATTCGCGGCTAAACGGTTCGAAGCCGTGCGCTGCGTATACAGGCAGCGCGAGGCAGAGTTGGTCGATCAGCACGGCGGCAACCGACACCGCATTCACATCCGATAGCCCCGCTTGCCGTAAATCCTGCGGCGGCTGGCCCCCCTGTGCCGCGACGGCAGCGGCAAAGTCTGCTGGAAGGTCCAAATTGACACCAATGCCAATAACCACATAGGCCGCCTCCGCAATGAGGCGCACTTCAGCCAGAATGCCGCCCAATTTGCCGCCGTTGACCACCAAATCGTTCGGCCACTTGAGACCAATGTCGATCGTGCCTAAGGACTGTAGCGCTCGCCGAACCACGACACCGACCGCCAGTGTTAGCGCAGAAAGGTCGCATCGCGCCACCGGAAACGTCCACCCGAAGGAGAGGCAAACACCGCTCCCGGGCGGCGTCAGCCACGTCCGTCCCCGCCGACCGCGGCCCGCCGTCTGGTGGGCGGCGACACATACGCTGGCCTGTCCCGCCGGAGGAACTGCTGCGGCTAACAGATGCGCATTGGTAGAATCGATAGAGTCGAAACACTCCAAGGCAGCGACGCTGCGCACACTGGCAGGGCCCAGCCGAGCGCGCAGCAATTCCAAGTACGCAGGCGCCATTAAGTGAGCCGCCGTTGTAGATAAGTGCCTAGCCACAGTCGGCGCGCCCGAGACTCCGTGCGCGCCAACATGCGGGTCACATTGCTACGATGCGTATAGACCACGAAGACCGCCATCACCGCAGCAAACAAGAATGCGGCCGGCGAGGCACCGCCGTGCACGAGCAACACCAACGGCAAGGAACCCACCGCCAACATGGTGGCCAGTCCAACGTAACCGGTCAGCACCACGGTCGCCAACCAGACACACGCCAGCGGTGGCAAAAACGCGGGGCTTGCACCCAATAAGACACCGATAAGGGTAGCGGCGCCTTTTCCGCCCCGGAATTCCCACCAAACGGGGTACACATGCCCCAAGGTCGCCGCCAACGCGCACGCGAAGGTCAGTGATTCACGCACGAGCAATGGATCGAGCGGGAGACCAGGCAGGCGCAGGGACGGAAGAATACCGGCGGCAAACCAGCCTTTCGAGACATCAACTAGAACAACCCCCAGAGCGAAGAGCTTGCCCTGGGTACGCAACGCGTTAGTGCCGCCCGCGTTTCCGCTGCCCATCGTGCGTATATCCACGCCGCGTAGTGCGCCCAGAATCAGCGCGCCCATGAGCGAGCCGAGGACATAGGACAATAGAGTCTTTAGCGCCAGTTCTAACATCAAATTCCCCCTGCGCGGGAGTCTAGCACTGCGAAACTGGGACCTAGACCAAACCCGCTCGAGGCAAAACGCCTTGCTCTGCGAGTAGCGCCGCCAGAGCCTCGACATGCCCAGGCGACGCATTGAGCGCAGGCACCAGACTAAATCGCGTGCCGCCGGCCGCCAAAAACTTGGCGCGGGACACCGTACCGATCTCTTCTAGGGTCTCGAGGCAGTCCACCGCAAACGAAGGCGTCACTACCGTAACTTCACGCACGCCTTGTGCCACCAACTCGAGCAGTCGGTCATCGGTATACGGCTGCAACCATTCGGTGGGCCCAAAACGGGATTGAAAACACTCTGAATATTCATCATCCCGCAGACCCAGTGCCTGGGCTAACAGGCGGGTAGTCTCGCCAACTTGCCGGCGATACGGATCGCCGGCTGTCACGTACTTCACAGGAATGCCATGGTTGGAAAACACCAAGTGACTACGGCCATCCTTCGCCCAGGTGGCGCGCACCGACTCGGCGAGTGCAGCGATGTAGGCCGGATGGGCGTGGTATTCGGCAATGAACTGTAGATGCGGTACTCGGCGCCACCGCATCAGCGTCTTCACCAAGGTATCGAAGACCGCGCCGGTGGTGGATCCCGAATACTGCGGGTACAGCGGCAGAACAACCAGTCGGCGCACGCCCTTGGCCTGCAGTCGCTCAACTGCAGCGGCAATGGTCGGCACGCCGTAGGTCATCGCCAATTCAACCGCGATGGAGGAGTCGCCCGCGTAGTGCGCCTGCAGCGCCTCGGCTAAAGCCACCGAGTGCACGCGCAGCGGCGACCCCGCCTCGGTCCAAATGGAGCGATAAAGATGGGCCGTCTTGCGCGGCCGGAAGGTCAATATCGGTCCGTACAAAATGGGCAGCCAGTACCAAGGGCAGGCCTCAACAACACGAAGGTCCCCTAGAAACTGGGCCAGATAGCGACGAATGGGACCGGATTCCGGCGCATCCGGGGTACCCAAGTTCACCAGTAACACCGCCGTATCGACCGACGTCACGCCATTGGGATCAGCACCGCGAAACCATGCCATCAAAATCTCCGTGCACAGGCTATTTGCAACTCGTGAATCATAGCGCGGAAAAGAAAAAAGCCCCGGAGACAATGTCTCCGGGGCCTTTTAGGGGGAACCCTGGCAGCGACCTACTCTCACATGGCCTACGGCCACACTACCATCGGCGCAGAACGTTTTCACTTCCGAGTTCGGAATGGGATCGGGTGGTTCCCGTTCGCTATGACCGCCAGGGAAAACTGTTCGGCGAGTCGCTAAAGGCCTAATTGCCTATAGCCGCTCACCGCAATCTGGATGTTTGTGAAGACGAAAGTCGTAATGGTGTCACAGTCTAGAAACCGCCACCAGGCTGTCAGACAGCTTGGGGCTATATGGTCAAGCCTCACGGGCAATTAGTACTGGTTAGCTGAACGCATTACTGCGCTTACACACCCAGCCTATCAACGTCGTAGTCTTCGACGACCCTTTAGGGGGATCAAGTCCCCAGCGAGAACTAATCTTGGGGGGGGCTTCCCGCTTAGATGCTTTCAGCGGTTATCCCGTCCGTACATAGCTACCCGGCGATGCCACTGGCGTGACAACCGGTACACCAGAGGTACGTTCACTCCGGTCCTCTCGTACTAGGAGCAACTCACCCTCAATTCTCGAACGCCCACGGAAGATAGGGACCGAACTGTCTCACGACGTTCTGAACCCAGCTCGCGTACCACTTTAATCGGCGAACAGCCGAACCCTTGGGACCTGCTACAGCCCCAGGATGTGATGAGCCGACATCGAGGTGCCAAACTCCTCCGTCGATGTGGACTCTTGGGAGGAATAAGCCTGTTATCCCCGGAGTACCTTTTATCCGTTAAGCGATGGCCCTTCCATACAGAACCACCGGATCACTATGACCTGCTTTCGCACCTGCTCGACATGTACGTCTCGCAGTTAAGCACCCTTATGCCATTGCACTCTATGCGCGATGACCGACCGCGCTGAGGGTACCTTTGCACTCCTCCGTTACTCTTTAGGAGGAGACCGCCCCAGTCAAACTACCCACCATACACTGTCCCCAATCCAGATAATGGACCTAGGTTAGAACTCCGAACTTACCAGGCTGGTATTTCAACGTTGCCTCCACCCGAACTAGCGTCCAGGTTTCACAGGCTCCCAGCTATCCTACACAAGTAAGGTCAAAGTTCAGTGTAAAGCTATAGTAAAGGTTCACGGGGTCTTTCCGTCTTTCCGCGGGAACGCCGCATCTTCACAGCGATTTCAACTTCACTGAGTCTCGGGTTGAGACAGTGTGGCCAGCGTTACGCCATTCGTGCAGGTCGGAACTTACCCGACAAGGAATTTCGCTACCTTAGGACCGTTATAGTTACGGCCGCCGTTTACCGGGGCTTCGATCAAGAGCTTCGCCTTGCGGCTGACCCCATCAATTAACCTTCCGGCACCGGGCAGGCGTCAGACCCTATACATCCACTTGCGTGTTCGCAGAGTCCTGTGTTTTTGGTAAACAGTCGCAGCCACCGATTTCTTGCAACCTTCAATAGCTTACGGAGCAAGTCCTTAACCATCGAAGGCATACCTTCTCCCGAAGTTACGGTATTAATTTGCAGAGTTCCTTAACCCGAGTTCTCTCAAGCGCCTTAGGATATTCTCCTCACCCACCAGTGTTGGTTTACGGTACGGTCCGTTATCACCTGAAGCTTAGAGGCTTTTCCAGGAAGCGGGGCATTTAGCACTTCAGTCCACGTGGGACCTCGTCATCACACCTCAGGATTAATGACCCTCCGGATTTTCCTAGAGGATCTCCCTACATGCTTAAACTGGGAACCTATCCCAGATGCTATAGCCTTCTCCGTCACCCCATCGCAGTGATAACAGGTACAGGAATGTTGACCTGTTTTCCATCGACTACGCCTTTCGGCCTCGCCTTAGGTACCGACTCACCCTGCTCCGATTAACGTTGAGCAGGAACCCTTGGGTTTACGGCGAACGGGTTTTTCACCCGTTTTAACGTTACTCATGTCAGCATTCGCACTTCTGATACCTCCAGCACACCTCACAGTGCACCTTCGCAGGCTTACAGAACGCTCCCCTACCACCTTTGTTTACACAAAGATCCGCAGCTTCGGTACTCGGCTTAGCCCCGTTAAATCTTCCGCGCAGACCGACTAGACCAGTGAGCTATTACGCTTTCTTTAAAGGATGGCTGCTTCTAAGCCAACCTCCTGGCTGTCTATGCCTTTCCACATCGTTTACCACTTAGCCGAAATTTTGGGACCTTAGCTGGCGGTCTGGGTTATTTCCCTCTTCACAACGGACGTTAGCACCCGCTGTGTGTCTCCCGTGCTTAAACTTCCCGGTATTCGCAGTTTGCATAGGGTTGGTAGGACGGGATGTCCCCCTAGCCTAAACAGAGCTCTACCCCCGGGAGTTATACACGAGGCACTACCTAAATAGCTTTCGGGGAGAACCAGCTATCGCCGGCCTTGATTAGCCTTTCACTCCTAATCTCAGGTCATCGAAGAGCATTACAACGCCCACTCGTTCGGACCTCCAGCACGTATTACCGTGCCTTCATCCTGCCCAAGATTAGATCGACCGGCTTCGGGTCTATTCCTAGCGACTATGACGCCCATTTAGGACTCGGTTTCCCTACGCCTCCCCTATTCGGTTAGGCTTGCCACTAAAAATAACTCGCTGACCCATTATACAAAAGGTACGCGGTCACCCTTACGGGCTCCCACTGCTTGTATGCACACGGTTTCAGGTTCTATTTCACTCCCCTCTCCGGGGTTCTTTTCGCCTTTCCCTCACGGTACTGGTTCACTATCGGTCGATAGAGAGTATTTAGCCTTAGAGGATGGTCCCCCTATGTTCAGGCAGGATTACACGTGTCCCGCCCTACTCTTCGTCAGTCATGAGCTTCATCTTTCGTATACGGGGCTATCACCCGCTATGGCCGGCCTTTCCAGACCGTTCTACTAGAATCAACTCACTGGTTCTGACTGGGCTGTTCCGCGTTCGCTCGCCACTACTTACGGAATCTCGGTTGATTTCTTTTCCTCCGGTTACTTAGATGTTTCAATTCACCGGGTTTGCTTCCATATCCTATGTATTCAGATATGGATACTGATTGCTCAGTGGGTTTCCCCATTCAGAAATCCTCGGATCGAAGCTTGTTTGCCAGCTCCCCGAGGCTTATCGCAGGCTACAACGTCTTTCATCGCCTTCTATCGCCAAGGCATCCACCATGTGCACTTATTCACTTGACCATATAGCCCCAAGCGTTCTGGGTACTATATGCGCTGGTTTCTCGAATGCGACACCATTTCAATCAAGCTTGAGAATCGTCTTTAAAAAAACTTTTCGCTTGAAAACTTAGCGTCTTCACAAAATCATCCAGATTGTTAAAGAGCCGAAACGCGGGGTCTCCCCCTGCTTCGCGATCATGATTGGATTCCAGGGAACACAATCATCATCGCGCTGCTCGTTTCACTGATTGGAATTGGTGGAGCCAGTCGGAATCGAACCGACGACATCCTGCTTGCAAAGCAGGCGCTCTACCAACTGAGCTATGGCCCCAGGTTTGTTGCCCGACTTGCTTTAGCAAGTGGTGGGTCTGGGAGGATTTGAACCTCCGACCTCACCCTTATCAGGGGTGCGCTCTAACCAACTGAGCTACAGACCCGGGTTTGCACACACCTGCTTAAGGTTCTTTCATCGACTATAAGTCGGCGAATGAACACCAATCAGTTTGGACTCAGCAGATAACTTGTGTGGGAACTCGCGAAAAGCGTCGACGCGGTTCTTTTAAAGGAGGTGATCCAGCCGCACGTTCCCGTACGGCTACCTTGTTACGACTTCACCCCAGTCATTGAGCACACCGTGGTAAGCGCCCTCCTTGCGGTTAGGCTACCTACTTCTGGTGCAGTCAACTCCCATGGTGTGACGGGCGGTGTGTACAAGACCCGGGAACGTATTCACCGCGACATGGCTGATTCGCGATTACTAGCGATTCCGACTTCACGGAGTCGAGTTGCAGACTCCGATCCGGACTACGATCGGCTTTATGGGATTGGCTCCGTCTCGCGACTTGGCAGCCCTTTGTACCGACCATTGTAGCACGTGTGTAGCCCTGGCCATAAGGGCCATGATGACTTGACGTCATCCCCACCTTCCTCCGGTTTGTCACCGGCGGTCTCCTTAGAGTTCCCACCATTACGTGCTGGCAACTAAGGACAAGGGTTGCGCTCGTTGCGGGACTTAACCCAACATCTCACGACACGAGCTGACGACAGCCATGCAGCACCTGTCTCCAGGTTCCCGAAGGCACATCCGCATCACTGCAGACTTCCTAGGATGTCAAGGCCAGGTAAGGTTCTTCGCGTTGCATCGAATTAAACCACATGCTCCACCGCTTGTGCGGGTCCCCGTCAATTCCTTTGAGTTTCAACCTTGCGGCCGTACTCCCCAGGCGGAGAACTTAACGCGTTAGCTGCGACACCGAGAGGCTAACCCCCCCGACATCTAGTTCTCATCGTTTATGGCGTGGACTACCAGGGTATCTAATCCTGTTTGCTCCCCACGCTTTCGCACCTGAATGTCAATGTTGGACCAGGAAGTCGCTTTCGCCACTGATGTTCCTCCAGATATCTACGCATTTCACCGCTACACCTGGAATTCCACTTCCCTCTTCCACATTCGAGCTACGCAGTTTCGAGTGCAGTTCCCAGGTTGAGCCCGGGGATTTCACATCCGACTTACGAAGCCATCTACGTGCGCTTTACGCCCAGTAATTCCGATTAACGCTCGCACCCTCTGTATTACCGCGGCTGCTGGCACAGAGTTAGCCGGTGCTTCTTCTTTGGGTAACGTCAAAATATCAACGTATTAGGTTGACATACTTCTTTCCCAACGAAAGGGCTTTACAACCCGCAGGCCTTCTTCACCCACGCGGCGTCGCTGGATCAGGGTTTCCCCCATTGTCCAATATTCCCCACTGCTGCCTCCCGTAGGAGTCCGGACCGTGTCTCAGTTCCGGTGTGGCTGGTCGTCCTCTCAGACCAGCTACGGATCGTAGCCTTGGTGAGCCTTTACCTCACCAACTAGCTAATCCGACTTAGGCTCATCCATCAGCGCAAGGCCTTGCGGTCCCCTGCTTTCTTCCTCAGAACGTATGCGGTATTAGCCCGAGTTTCCCCGGGTTGTCCCCCACTGATGGGCAGATTCCTAAGCATTACTCACCCGTCCGCCGCTCGCCGCCAGGTTGCCCCGCGCTGCCGCTCGACTTGCATGTGTTAGGCACGCCGCCAGCGTTCAATCTGAGCCAGGATCAAACTCTTCAGTTATAAAATAATCAAGATAACTAAAGTCGCTTGTCCCAAGGCTCCTGAACAACTGACTCTCAATCCTTTCGAATCAAGAATTACTTTGCTTTGGATCTTGGTACTCGCTATTTGCGTCATATGACGCTAGACGCGAGTCCCCACACAAATTATCTGCTGATTCTTAAACAACGCCCAGAGCGCGGAGGCTTTGGGTAGTGGCGACGCTTGCTAAGCAACCGGCGCCAGTGAGTCCGCTAGTATAGACGGGATTATGTTTCCGTCAACACGCGCAGGCCCTTTTTTTCGAACTTTTTTTCGCTTTCCTTACGGCCAGCGAAGCGGGTTCAGGGCCCCTCCCCATGAGTTACCTCATCGAGGGGGCGCGCAGTATATCCCCCCTTTCTACCCTGTCAAACAAGATTGAAGAAATAGACTCTAAGGTACTGTTTTCAATTGTTATTTAGCAGAGTGACCCGGGCGAATCCGCGCTTCCCGACCTGCAGGAGAACCTGTTGCCCTGGCAGTAAGGACAGATCCCGATCAGAAACTTTTTCGCCATCTATTTTTACGCCGCCTTGCTCAATCATGCGGTAGCCCGCCCCAGTACCGGGGACGAGCTGCACTTCCTTGAGAATGAACGCGAGCTTTGCTCCTACGGCATCAATTGGGAGCGTGAAAGCCGCTATTTCATCGGGTAACTGGCCCTCTCGAAAACGGGCGATAAACGCATCTCGCGCTTGTGCACCACGACCGGCGCCGTGAAAGCGATCTACGATTTCTACACCGAGTTCGAATTTCACATCGCGGGGATTGCGGCCTTCAATTACCGCGCTTTTGAGCACTTCAATGTCTCCCATTGGCCGGAACGAGAGAAGTTCAAAATAGCGCCACATCAGCGTGTCACTGATAGACATAAGCTTCCCGAAGATGTCGTCAGCGGCGTCGGCAATGCCAATGTAATTACCTAATGATTTGGACATTTTATTAACGCCGTCCAGCCCCTCGAGCAAGGGCATCGTAAGAACCACCTGAGGCTCCTGCCCATAGTTTTCCTGCAGATGACGCCCAACGAGCAGGTTGAACTTTTGATCCGTACCGCCCAATTCGACGTCGGCCTTGAGCGCAACGGAGTCGTAGCCTTGGACCAACGGATACAGGAATTCGTGGACCGCGATCGGTTGACCGCCCTTGTAACGCTTGGAGAAATCGTCGCGCTCGAGCATCCGAGCGACCGTGTATTGCGACGCCAAGGCGATTAAACCGGCGCTACCCAGTTCTCCCATCCACCGCGAGTTGAATTCAATCTTGGTGAGTTCGGGATCTAGGATTTTGTAGATCTGGGATTGATAAGTGACTGCATTTGCAGCGATTTCCTCCACTGTGAGGCGGGGCCGCGTTGTGTTCTTGCCGGTGGGGTCACCGATCATTCCCGTGAAATCCCCAATGAGGAAAATGACCTCATGACCCAAAATTTGGAACTGCCGCATCTTGTTGATCAACACGGTATGGCCCAAATGCAGATCCGGCGCGGTGGGATCAAAACCCGTTTTAATCCGCAACGGCTTACCGCGCCCCAGCTTCTTGCGCAGATCCGTCTCGAGTAGGATTTCCTGGGCTCCGCGCCGCAGTTCCACTAATTGTTCGTCGACCCCAAGCATGAGCAACTCCAATCGAATGTCAGCAGGAACATGCAATGTAGAGTTGGCGTGGCAGGAGCGCAAATCGAGCGCTCGCTAGTCCATAGTGGGTCTGCGCCACGCGAACGGGCTTGGGAGTCGCTGGCAGGCTGTTTAAACGGCATCGAGCGGTACACGCTAGGGGATGCTCCCCCACGCCGCCGGACGGGGAGGCTTGCGGCGGCCAGTGCATGGGACCAGGAGGAATGGCGTTGGGCGCGCATTCCCCGTCGCAATAACTGCGGGCAAAGCAGCTCGACGGGTCACCTCCGCCAGGGACATGGGTAGTTTCCGCAAAACGGGGCAGGATTTGCGGACTGTGTAACACAGCAAGCAGGGGGCACATGATAGTTTGGAAGCCCCTAAACGAATGATTCCCGTATGGAAGCGCCGAATTTTCTTAATCCCGCTAATTTTATCAATCGAGAGTTGTCGTTCCTCGAGTTCAACCAGCGCGTGCTGGATCTTGCGCAGGACGCCTCGGTACCACTGCTTGAGCGGCTGCGCTTTTTGTCGATTAGTTCGGCGAACTTAGACGAGTTTTTTGAGATTCGGGTAGCCACCCTGTACGAGCGACGGGACAGTGGCTCTACCAGCCTAGGCGCTGATGGGCGCACGGTCAGCGAACAGATAGACGCGATCCATGAGCGTACGCGTCGGCTGGTGACAGAGCAGTATCGAGTGCTCAATGAAGTCCTGACGCCGGCGCTGTTAGAGGCTGGAATAGACCTCACCTACCGCCCGACGCTCAGTGCCGTAGACGAGAGCGCTTTGGAGCACCATTTCCAATTCAATGTTGAGCCGGTGCTTTCGCCCCTCGCCTTGGACCCCGCCAGGCCCTTCCCGAGAATCCAAAACAAGAGCCTAAACTTTATCGTGCGACTCGAAGGAACAGATGCCTTCGGTCGCGACACCAATCTGGCGATCGTCCAAGTTCCACGTTCGCTGCCGCGTGTCATTGCGATGCCCAACGACCAAACCAATACGACGATGCGACTGACGTATCTATCTGCTGTGATTCAGCGCTACGTTGGTCACCTATTTGAAGGCATGACGGTAACGGGGTGTTGGCAATTTCGGGTGACTCGCAATAGCGACCTGTTCGTTGACGAAGAAGAAGTCGATGACCTGCGCAGAGCAATCGAAGGCGAGTTGGCCGAACGACGCTACGGCGATGCGGTCCGACTCGAAACAGCACACGACTGCCCACCGGAACTCTCGCAGTTTCTGTTGGGGCAGTTTGGGCTTGCTCCCGCTGATCACTATCGCTTAGCCGGACCGGTCAATCTCAACCGGCTGGCTGCGGTATATGACTTGGCAGATAGGCCCGATTTAAAATATCCGGCCTATACCCCGGGGGTACCCGCTCGATTTAGCGATGGAGACGTGTTTACTGCGATTCGCGAAAACGACGTGCTGGTGCACCATCCTTTCCAATCATTTGCGCCGGTCATGGACTTTTTGCGTCGCGCCGCGCGGGACCCCAACGTGCTTGCAATCAAGCAAACACTGTACCGTTCCGGCTCAGACTCAGCGGTAGTGGATGTATTGGTCGAGGCTGCACGAAATGGCAAGGACGTCACCGTCATCGTTGAGCTTATGGCCCGTTTCGACGAAGCCGCCAATCTCGAACTGGCCAGCCGATTGCAAGAGGCTGGCGCGCACGTCGTGTACGGCGTAGTTGGCTTTAAAACGCACGCCAAGATGATCCTCGTCGTACGCCGTGAGGAGGGCATGCTGCGCCGTTATTGCCACATCGGCACGGGCAATTACCACGCGAAAACAGCACGCAGTTACACTGATTATGGCCTGTTTACTGCAAATGCAGCCATCGGCCAAGATATGCATGAGCTGTTCCTGCAACTGACCAGCCTTACCCGCACGCCCAAGTTGCGCAAGCTGCTGCAGTCACCGTTTACTTTGCACGACACCCTGCTTGAGGCGATTGCGCGAGAGACAGAGGAGGCGCGCGCTGGTCGACCCGCCCGCATCATCGCCAAGATGAACTCGTTGATTGAGCCACGCATCATCACGGCTCTTTACGAAGCATCCTGCGCTGGAGTGGAGATCGACCTGATCATCCGCGGCATTTGCGCGCTACGTCCAGGCATCAAAGGCATTTCGGAACGGATCCGTGTGCGCAGTATCGTTGGACGTTTCCTCGAGCATTCTCGGGTTTACTACTTCCAGAACAAAGGTAAACCGAAGCTGTGGTGCTCCAGCGCGGACTGGATGCAGAGAAACTTTTTTCGCCGCGTTGAAGTGGCAGTACCCATTGAACGCGCCAAACTGCGTGATCGGGTGCTCAGCGATCTAGAGGCATGGCTTAGCGACAATACGAATGCGTGGATTTTGCAACCGAGCGGAGCCTACGAACGCGTTCATGCGGGACTTGCCGAGCCCTATTCCTCACAGCAAGCCATGCTATCTCGATACGCAGAGATCTAACTCAAGCGACGCGCAGTCGAATGCCCGCAGCCTGTAGGTAATCGGACTCCAACGCGAGATCCGCCCGCGTCAACGGGTGCGCCGTAAGCCACCCGCGAGGGAATCGCACTTCCAGCGACCGCCCTTTTGCGGTTAGCCGCATGATTGGCAGCGACGATCGACTCCGACCTCGGTGCAGAAGCACGGCGAGCCGCAAAATTATCGCCAAATACATGACTCGGACGTGCCAAGGCGGGACCAACTCGTCGGCTCTCTCGAGTACTAATTTGCGCCGATGCGCACCAACAAGACAGGCGACCAAGCCTTGCTCTTCTCGAGGGAAGCCGGGTAGATCTGCGTGTTCGACCAGATAAGCGGCATGCTTATGATGCCCTGAGTGTGAGATATCGAGCCCGATCTCGTGCAATCGCGCTGCCCATCGCAGCGCCTGCTCCGCCAGAGGGTCCGCCAAATCCCAGGCGCTAGCCGTCTGTTGCAAAAATGCGATGGCCGTCTGTTCAACACGGGCGGTTTGTTCAACGTCCGTGTGAAAGCGTGCCGCCATCGAACGAACACTACGCTCACGCGCATCATCTTCAGGTCTTAGGCGACCCAGCATGTCGTACAGAAGGCCTTCCCGGAGTGCGCCGTCGGCGACCTTCATTGACTCAATGCCCATGTTATCGAACACAGCGGTCAGGATGGCAAGGCCACCTGGAAAAACGGGCCAACGTTCTTCGTCAATGGTAGCGAAGCCTGCGCGGCGCACATTGCCCGCGAAAATAAGACGATCAGCGAGTTCACGCAGGCCATCACGTGTCACCAGACTGTTCGAGGGATCGATCTCGCGCAGTGCCTCGCCAATGGCGCGAACAGTCCCACTCGATCCAATCGCACACTCCCAACCGATGGCACGGAAGGGAATCTGTAGAGGCTCTAGCTCGACGGCGCAGTCGACCACGGCATTTTGAAAGCTGCGGGCCGCAATGCGGCCATTCGGGAAATGCGCGGCACTGACGGCAACACAACCCATATAGAGACTCTCGAGAATCCGATGCTCCCGACCATCGCCAATGATGCATTCGGTACTGCCACCACCGATATCAACAACGAAATGGCGCCCAGACTCGAGTGAGGTGGTCTGTACCACGCCCTGATAGATCAGGCGCGCCTCTTCGATGCCAGAAATGATCTCAATTGGGTGCCCGAGCGCTTCACGCGCACGTTCCAGAAAGCCGGCCTTTTGACGCGCTTTGCGCAAGGTATTGGTTCCGACCACACGGACAGCATCAGCGTGCATGTCACGCAGCCGTTGGCCAAAGCGCGCGATCGCGGCGAGCGCGCGGTCCGTAGATTCCTTGGAAAGGCGACCACGCTCATCCAGTCCAGCAGCCAAACGCACCATCTCGCGCAAACGGTCAACGATCGTGAGCTGCCCGTGCGCATAGCGCGCAACCACCATATGGAAACTATTGGACCCGAGATCAACGGCCGCGAGTACGTCGGGGACGCGCGGTTGATTGGCCACAGCGCGGGGAGTTAGGTCAGGCGGCGAAAGACGAACCGCAACCGCAGGTCGTCTTGGCGTTCGGATTGCGAATGACGAACTGCGCGCCTTCGAGCCCGTCGCGGTAGTCGATTTCAGCGTTCACAAGGTATTGGAAGCTCATTGGATCGACTAACAGGGTAACACCCTGATTTTCAACACTCAGATCTCCTTCCTCGGGCTTTTCATCAAAGGTAAAGCCGTACTGGAAGCCGGAGCATCCACCCCCTTGCACGTACACGCGCAACTTCAGAGCCGGATTGCCTTCCTCGCGAATCAATTCAGCCACTTTCGTCGCCGCCGCATCCGTGAATAGGATCGGCAGCGGCGGAACGTCATTCGAGGCGACAGTCATATTACTCATGGAGGCATACCAATCAAAGACTTAAACGCATTCTAAAGACTCTGGACCGCGTGGTCAAAAAGCGCGACCGAGTCAGGCCCACGGTAGTCCGACGACGGCCTATAGCCCATCATGGGGGCAATGGACGTTTCCCACAACCTTTCTCGCACCACCGCGATCGCCTACACGCTGTCATCCGCCTTGCTCTTTGGGCTAGCGATGCCGGCGCTCAAACCACTCATGCAGGCGATTGAACCCCAACTTGCCGCGGGTCTGCTCTATATGGCCATGGGGCTGGGACTGGGGGCCACCTACCTGGCTCGGGGTGCGCCTAGCCCCCGCATAGTGCGAGGAGAAATGGGCTGGCTCTTGCTGACCCTCGTCAGCGGCGGGGCCATTGCGCCTTGGTTGCTGTTCTGGGGGTTGGCCCACGCGACGGCGACAACAACATCGCTCTTGGCCAACACGGAAATCGTCTTTTCAACGGTTTTGGCCCGTTTCCTGTTTGGCGAAGGCTATTCAGGCCGACTTTTTTCGGGGTGGCGCTGATCTTGGGCGGCGCGATGACGTTGGGCGGGATCGGTATTGGCGCCATTGCGCCTGGCCCCGCGCTCGCGATTGTTGCCGCTTGCGGCTTCTGGGGCATTGATAACAATGCCATGCGCAAGAT
>CAIVRI010000031.1 GCA_903908265.1 uncultured Pseudomonadota bacterium | reverse complement strand
TTCTTCGATACCGAGCCCGTCACCTTACCGCCGAACTTCCGTATCAACGCTTCAGCGTCAGCACGCCCCAATGTCGGCAGTGTTCCGGTACAAACAAAAGTCTTTCCGGCAAAAGGCAAATCGTCACTACGTGAGACGGTCTGCACTTCCCAGACCAAGCCAAGCTCTATCAGTTGATCAACGACACTCGCCTGGCGGGAGTCGTCCAAGAAACCGCGGATCGAAGCGGCCACGACAGGCCCGACATCCGGCACCGCTTGGATCTGCTCCAGAGTCGCCATGCGCAATGGACTCAAATCACCAAAATGCTCCGCCAACGCTAACGCGGTGGCCTCACCGACATTGGGAATGCCGAGCGCAAACAAAAATCGCGGCAACGTTGTGCGACGACTTTTCTCGAGCGCGGCCGCAATTTTCGTCGCGCTCTTCTCCCCCATCCGCGCAAGGCCCCCCAGCTGCTCGACGGTGAGGCGATACAGATCTGCCGGGCTTTCAACCAAACCGGCCTCGACAAGTTGATCGACAACCTTATCACCCAACCCTTCGACGTCCATCGCCCGACGCGCCGCAAAATGCTTGATCGCCTCCTTGCGCTGCGCCAAACACACATACCCACCGGTACAGCGAGCGACCGACTCGCCCTCCACCCGCTGGATAGCGGAACCACACACCGGGCACGCGAGCGGCAAGGCCGCCTCCACAGCACCCACAGGACGCCGCTCTGGAATGACCCGCACCACTTCTGGGATCACGTCCCCTGCGCGTCGAATCACCACCGTGTCGCCGACGCGAACATCCTTGCGGGTGAGTTCATCGATGTTGTGCAGCGTCGCGTTGGAAACGGTGACCCCACCAACAAAAACCGGTTCCAGGCGTGCGACTGGCGTCAAGGCGCCGGTCCGGCCCACCTGCCACTCGATAGCACGCACCTGCGTGATTTCTTCCTCGGCCGGGAATTTATGTGCAATGGCCCAACGCGGCGCCCGCGCGACAAATCCCAATTCGCGCTGGCTTTGGAACGCGTCTACTTTGTAAACGACGCCATCGATCTGATAGCCGAGCGTTGCGCGGCGCGCGCCAATATCCCGGTAATACGCCAAGAGACCTGCAGCGCCGCGCGCCACCCGCGTTTCTGGACAGGTACGCAAGCCCCAGGCCCGCAGCAGCGCCACAAACTCCCCATGCGTGGCCGGCAAAGTGCCGCCTTCCACCGCACCAACCCCATAGAAAAATGCATCCAGTGGCCGCGTTGCGGTAATGCTTGGATCCAACTGCCGCAAGCTACCCGCGGCGGCATTGCGTGGATTGACGAAGATTTTCTCGCCTTTGGCGAGCGCCTCTCGATTCATGCGCGCAAAGCCCGCATCCGACATGAACACTTCGCCGCGCACTTCAACCAACGCCGGTACCGTCCCTTGCAAGCGCAAGGGGACACTCTTCATCGTGCGCAGGTTGGAGGTGACATCCTCACCAGTGACCCCGTCACCGCGCGTCGCCCCCACCACAAGGTGACCCTCGACATAGGTCAGCGAGATCGCCAAACCATCGAGTTTCGGCTCGCAGTGGTAGTCGATCAGTTCCTCGGTCTCCAGACGTTCGCGCACGCGCCGATCAAATGCCTCGACGTCCGCATCCAAAAATGCGTTCTCTAGCGAGAGCATGGGCACCCGGTGCGACACGGCATCGAAGTGTTTCAGCGGTGTGCCGCTCACGCGTTGGGTCGGTGAGTCCGGCGTAATGCAGTGCGGATGCGCCGTTTCGAGCGCGCGCAACTCGCCCATCAGCCGGTCATAGGTCGCATCCGGCACTTCCGGATCATCGAGCACGTAGTACCGATAGTCGTAGCGCGCGAGGGTCGCCTTCAGCGCCTCGAGCTGGGCCCTCAGGTCCATACGCTCACCCCGGCGGTCGGCCGGGATGCGCCGACGTCGTGAGGCTCTCAAATTGGACCAAGTCCGCACGCAACGCGAGGAGCCGCTCCGCGCTCAACTGATGCCCCGTGTCATCTTGCAGCACCGCGCCTAAGCGATCGGAAAGTCTGCGGGCGACCGCGAGCAATTGATCGAAGGTCTCCGGCGCGGGCAAGGGACCGGGAAAGATCGCAAACATCGACACGCCCAGATAGCGTTCGGTGGCCATGGTATCCGGATCAAACGATCCCGGCTCGACCAAGCTCGCGACGCTAAATACCGGCCGCTCGTCTTCGGCCATCCGATGGAAAATGCGGTAGCGACCGTACTCTAGCCCCTCGGCATGGAAGGCCTGCGCAAGCTGCACGCCCGAAGCCAAACGCCCCGAGAGCACCACGATGCGTAGCGCCAAAATACGTTGATGCCGATCTTGTTTGGCCTGCGCGCGCGCCGGTGCGGTGGTCGATTCGGATTCGACACTGACGGCCTCGGTCACCATCGGCGGCTCGACCGGTCGAGGCGTTGCAGGGCGCGTGATCGGGACGGGCGCGGGCACAGTCGGCGTCGGCGCGGCGGACGCCGCCGCCGTTGTCGGCAACGGCCACGGCGTCACATGCCGCGGCGGCGGCGGGGATGGCGGTCGCGGTGCCGGGGGTGGCACGGGGACGGGTCGTGGTTGCACGGGCGCCGCTCGCACCGGCGTTTCCAAGGTTGGCGGCGTTGGCCGTAGCGGCGCAATCACCGTCATTGGCGGCGCCACGAAAGACTCGCGCGCCAACTCCACCTGCGCAAAGTCAGCCGGCAGATCGTTGATCGTGATGATCGGTGGATCCACGGGGGCGCGCCGCGCATCGAGCGTCGATAGCGGCGGCAACACCACCGTTTGCGCAAACTCGCCATCACGCTCCAACCCAGCGTCGGCGCCAAGCGCAGGACCGAAGTGTTCCTCGTCGTAGCGATGGGCAACGTCGAGAAATCCAGGTTCAGCGACTAGGCTCTGCTCTGCCGCCGCCTGTTGCGCGCGCTCTGCTCGAACTTTCGACCAACGGCCCCACACCCAGATGCTGAGGATGACGACGAGGCCGATTCCAAGAAGGATCCAGCGCAGTTCCTGCATCGGGGTGCTCCTCGGCTAGCCGGCAGCCGCCAAACGCAAGGCCTCATCGACATCAACCGAAACCAGACGGGACACACCCGGCTCGTTCATGGTGACGCCCACCAGCTGACTGGCCAGTTCGAGGGTGTTTTTGTTGTGCGAAATGAACACAAATTGTACCCGTTCGCTCATCTCGCGCACGATATCGCAGAAGCGACCGACGTTGTGTTCGTCCAGCGGCGCATCCACCTCGTCGAGCAAGCAGAAGGGCGCGGGGTTCAATTCGAATATCGAGAACACCAGCGCGACGGCGGTGAGCGCTTTCTCGCCACCGGACAACTGACTGATGGTCGAATTGCGTTTGCCCGGCGGGCGGGCCATGACCGCAACGCCCGACTCGAGCAAGTCGTCCCCCGTAAGCTCCAGATACGCATTGCCACCACCAAACAGTCGCGGGAACTTGGACTGCAGGCCGGCATTGACCTTGTCGAAGGTGTCTTGGAAACGCTCGCGCGTCTCCCGATCAATCTTCCGGATCGCACTCTCGAGGGAGTTCAACGCCTCGGTCAAGTCAGCGAATTGCTTGTCCAGATATTCCTTACGCTCCGACTGTTCCTTGAACTCGTCGATAGCTGCGAGATTCACCTGACCCAAGCGCTCGATCTTGCCTTCGATCTCCGTAACTTGTGTTTCCCAGGCAGCCACATTCGAGCCCTCTGGCAAGGCCTCGGTCACCTGCACCAGATCAAAGCGCGTCGCTGCAAACTGCTCGTTCAGCGACTCGCGACGGACGCGCGTCTCCTGCGCAGCCAATTGCGCCTGCGAGGCCGCAGCGCGACTGCTCTCGACCCGCTGCTCGGCCGTCAAGCGTGCGTGATCGAGCGTCTGGAATTCCCCTTCGGCCGCCTCGACGACCACACGCTGACGCGCGAGCGCCTGCTCGCTGCCCAGGCGTACCGCCAATAACTGCTCGAGTTCGCTCGTCAGCGTCGCCAACGGCGCAACGCCCTCCTGCAACTCCTGCTCCAACTGGGCGCGACGTGCCGCGATCTGATCGCGCTGCGCCACCAAACGCGCGAGACTCGTGGTCAGCGACTGCAAGGAAGAGCGCCGCGATTCCACCGCGATCTCCGCCTGCTGCGCCACGCGGCGCGCCGTCTCCGCCGACGAGCGCGCCCCGTCCAGATCGCCGCGCAGCGTGCTGCGCTCCGCGTCCAGATCAGGGCGGCGCAATTCAGCGGCGTGCATCGCCTCGACGGCCACCGCCAAGCGGCTGCGCGCCTGCCGGCCTTCCTCTTCAGCGGTGGCGATTTCACGCGCCAACTCCGCCGACTCCCGTCCCAAACGCTCCAGTCGTTCGGCGTTCTGTTGGGCCCGTGCCCGCAGACTGTCATGCTGGCTGCGCAGGTCAACAAACTGACGATGCGTCCGATTGGCCTCTGCCTGCGTCTCCTCACGGGCACGGTCCAGCGCTTTGATCTGCTCGCGCGCGTGCACCAGCGCGGCATCCCGCGCCGTCAGTTGCGTTTCGGCGTCCTTGACCTGCTCTTTGAGGGTGCGCAGTTCCTGCTCACGCTCCAACACGCCCGCATGGGCGTCGCGGTCCCGACTAACCCGCAACCAGTCCCGTCCAATCCAGACCCCGTCTTTGGTAATAATTGACTCGCCGTCGCGCAGCGCACTGCGCTGCGCCAGCGCGTCACTCAAGGTATCGACCGCGAGCACTGCACCCAGCAATTCATCGAGCACCGCAGGGCCCTGCACCTTCGCCCGCAGCCGACCCGCCGCGCCGGCGTGGGCCGCCACCGTGGTACCGCCACCGATGAAGGTGACCTGACCGACCTTGAGATCGCCCACGATAGCGGCAACAGCATCCAGCCCATCGACACAAACCGCTTCGAGGTAACTGCCAAGCACCGTCTCTACCGCACGCGCCCAGCCCGACTCCACGGTCAGTCCTTGCGCCAAACGGGGCTTGTCGGCCAACGCGCGACCCTTGAGCCACTCGACGACCTGACCCTTGACCTGGCCCAGTGCGGCTTGTTGCATGGCTTCCAGCGAAACCACCTGACCGCGGACGCGCGACAGATCCGAGCGCGCCTTGTCCAGCGCCGTTTGCGCCAAGCGTTCGGCATCGCGTGCCGCGTTGTACTCTTTAATGAGTCCCTGCACGCGCACTTGCGCCGCTTCGGATTCTTGTTGCGCGGCATCGCGCTTGGCCTGCAAGTCCGCCAGCGCCGCCGTCACATCCTGCGCGGCGAGATTATCGCGCTCGGTGTGCACCCGCTCCTGCTGCTGCAGGCTGCGCTGCAAGCGGCCATCGAGCTGCTCGATCCGCGCGCGCTCCACCATCGCCTTCTGATTGGCCTCTGCACCTTCCCGCGTGAACGCTTCCCAGCGCACTTGAAAACCCTGCATCGCTTCTTCGGCTGCGCTCAAGCGCGCGCGCGCCGCCGTTTCGGCCGCTCGCGCGGTGGCCAGTTCCGGCTCCAGTGCGGCCAGGGCCGCCGACAAGGTGGCGTGCTCGGCTGCATCGCGCGCATACAGCGATGCGGTCTCGTTGTAGGTGGCATTGGCACTGTCCAAATCGGTGCGCTGGCGCGCACGCAGCTCCTTGGCGTGCGCAATAGCCTGCTCACAGCGCGCCGCTTCGGCGCCGGCCTGGTAATACCGACCCTGCACCTGGGAGAGCACTTCGGTCTCGCGCGTATGCCGCTCGCGCCCTTTTTCAATTGCCGCTTCCGCACCACGCAAGTGCGCAATAGCCGCTTCCAGGGCGAGTTCTGCACTCGTGACCGCGGCGGTGCGCGTGCCGGACTCCGAGTCCAGATCGCGCAGTCGCAACGCCAGCAATTCGGCCTTGAGCTTGCGCTCTTCTTCCTTCAAACCCTGATAGCGCCGCGCGGTGACCGCCTGCCGCTGCAGGTGCTTCAACTGCTTATCGAGTTCTTCCCGAATGTCATTGAGACGATCAAGGTTCTCGCGCGTGTGCGCGATACGACTCTCGGTCTCTTTGCGGCGTTCCTTGTACTTGGAGATACCCGCCGCCTCTTCCAGGAATGCGCGCAGATCATCGGGCTTGGCCTCGATCAAGCGCGAGATCATGCCCTGCTCGATGATGGCGTAGGAACGACTGCCAAGGCCCGTGCCCAGGAACAGTTGCGTAATATCCTTGCGCCGGCACTTGGCGCCGTTGATGAAATACGTCGACTGCCCGTCGCGGGAGACTTGTCGCTTGAGCGAGACCTCCGCGTAGGCCGCATAGGGGCCGGTGAGCGAGCCGTCGCTGTTGTCGAAGATCAGTTCGACCGAGGCCGTGCCAACGGGTTTGCGACCGGCCGCGCCCGAGAAAATGACATCGGTCATGTCGTTGCCGCGCAGGTGCTTGGCGGAGATCTCGCCCATGACCCAACGCACCGCATCGATGATGTTTGACTTGCCGCAACCGTTCGGACCGACCACGCCGGTCAGATTGGAGGGCAGATGTACCGTGGTGGGGTCGACGAACGACTTGAACCCGGCGAGTTTTAACTTCGATAAACGCATGCAAGACCTTGATTATTATGAATCTGGGCAGCAAAAGACCGCGCGCTGGCCCCAGATTGGGTCAAAACCGTGACAGCAAACTCTAGTGTAGAGTACGCGCCCCAATCCTGCGACCCGTTGACAGACAGCACTATGGTTGACCGCAATATCACACTGCCCCGGACCGATATCGACACATTCCCCAACCCCCAGCCGGGCCGGGACTTCGTCATCCGCATCCGCATCCCCGAGTTCACCTGCTTGTGCCCCGTCACCGGCCAGCCGGATTTCGCAGAGATCCTCCTCGAGTACATCCCCGCGGCCCACTGCGTCGAGTTAAAGAGCCTGAAGCTCTACACCTGGAGCTTCCGCGAACGCGGCTGCTTCCATGAAGCGGTCACCAACGAGATCGCCGATACCCTGGCCGGTGCGCTGCAGCCGCGCTTCTTGCGCATCACCGGCACTTTCAATGTGCGCGGCGGACTGTATACCAGCGTCGTGGCCGAGCATCGCGCCGCCGGCTGGATCCCTGCCCCCGCCGTGACCCTAGCCGGCCACTAAAACAAGGTCAGAAATCCCGATGCCTCTCCCCGAGGGGCAGTCTATACTTGCGCCCGGTTCGAAGACCTTCGATATGGAGTTCGAAATGACCCAGAAGAAGAAAGCCCCCATCACGAAGGGCGCCGTGAAGAAACAGGCGAGCAAGAAACCGGTTGCCAAGGCTGCCGCAAAAACCGCCCCGATCAAGAAATCCCCGGCTGTGGCGAAAGCCAAAGCCAAGGTGGCGACTAAACCCGCCGCTAAACCCGCTGCAAAGCCGGTCGCGAAACCCGCGGCCAAGAAAACCGCGCCGAGCGCGAAGGCCAAGACGACTGTGAAGACGACTGTGAAGGCGGCGCCGAAGAAGGCCCCCGCTGCGAAACCTGTTGCCGCCCCGAAGAAGGCAGCACCTGCCCCGACACCGGCGAGCGCGCCGAAAAAGGCCGCGCCGCCCCCGAAAGCGGTGGTCGCGCCGAAAAAGGCTGCGCCCTCCCCTAAGCCCGCGCCTGCGCCTGCACCCGCACCTGCGCCCGTGAAGGTCACGAAACCGGCTCCCGTTGCAAAGCCAGCGCCCGCACCGGTGGCCGCGAAAGCGGCACCCGAACCGAAGAAGCGCGCCAAGGCGGCGGTGGCCCCAGAAGACCTCATTCTAAAACCCGCGCCGCGCCTACCGTTCGTCCCTGAACCGGAAGAAGACAACGACGGCCCGCGCTCCTTGGCGCTGCTGTCCGGTCCGCGCAACGTCAAGCCCTACCTCGCCAAGAAAGGCGAGCAGTACATGGGCAAAGAACAGCTCGAGCACTTCCGGACTATCCTGTCGGTCTGGAAGCGCGACTTGATGATGGAAGTGGACCGTACGGTCACGCATATGAAGGACGAAGCGGCCAACCCGCCCGACCCCAATGACCGCGCAACGCTCGAGTCGGAGTTCTCGCTGGAACTGCGTACCCGCGATCGCGAGCGCAAGTTGATCCGCAAGATCGACCAAGCACTGGAGCGCGTCGAGGACGGTTCCTACGGCTATTGCCTGGAGACGGGCGAAGAGATTGGCATCAAGCGCCTCGAGGCGCGTCCGGTGGCAACCCTCTCCATCGAGGCTCAGGAGCGCCGTGAACGTCGCGAGAAACAATACGGCGACCGGGACGACCGCTACCGTTAAACGCGGCCGCTTCGCCCCGTCGCCGACGGGGCGCTTGCACGCCGGCTCCCTGCTCGCAGCCGTGGGCAGTTATCTCGATGCGCGCCAAGCGGGTGGCGAATGGATCGTGCGCATCGAGGATATCGACCGGGACCGCACCGTCCCGGGCGCAGCCGATGACATCTTGCGCACACTCGAGTCCTACGGCCTCGAGTGGGACGGTGCTGTGCTCTACCAACACACCCGTACCGACGCGTATCGCGCCGCGCTCGAAGCGCTGCGCGCACAGGGCCTCGTTTACGCGTGCGACTGTGCCCGCCGTGCCTACCGCAGCGCCGGCCAAGGCGGGGAAGCACGCTACCCCGGGCATTGTCGTCATCGCACCCACCCCCCCACCACAGCGCACGCGTGGCGCCTAGATACGCGGACAGCGCCGCCCTACACGATCGCCGATCGCCTGCAGGGCAACTACACCCAAGACGTCGCCCAGGCAGTCGGTGACTTCGTGCTGTGGCGCAAAGACGGTTGGCCGGCCTATCAACTCGCCGTCGTGGTCGATGACGCCCATCAAGGCATCAGTGACGTCGTGCGCGGGATGGATCTGCTCGACAACACCCCACGCCAACGCTTGCTCCAAGACCGGTTGCAGGCGCCCGCGCCCCGCTACGCCCATCTGCCACTGCTGCGGGATCGCGACGGCAGCAAACTATCCAAGTCCACGCAAGCGCTGCCGGTCGCAAAACACGCAGCCAGCGCCACGCTGGCGTGGATCCTACGCATGCTGCAGCACCCGCTACCGGACGACCTTGGCGCGGCGGCACCCAGGGAACAATTGGCGTACGCGGTGGCGCACTGGGATACGCACCGCTTAGCCGGCGTGCGCGAAATCAGCGTGCCTGCCGGCTAACTTGTGCCGCACAGACCGGCCGCCCTACTGCAAAACGCCGGGTGACGGGCACGGGGAGCGCCGGCATGTTGCGCCGCAGCGCACCGGGCGTATGATGATTCGCCCCGGGTCGCAACCGGGGGATCAGGGGGGATGCTATGGCGGAACCACGCGTCATTAAAAAATATCCGAACCGTCGTCTCTACGACACGGTCGAGAGTCGGTACATCACGCTGGCGGACATCCGCCAGCTCGTGAATGACAAGGTCGACTTCCTGGTCATCGACAAAAAGACCGCCGCCGACATCACGCGCCTGATTCTGCTGCAGGTGATTGCCGAACAAGAAAACGAGGGCGACCCCATCCTGAGCCAGGACTGCTTGTCGCAGATGATCCGCGCCTACGGCGGCACGATGCAAGGACTGGTTGGCGATTATCTCGAGCAGAGCCTGAAACTCTTTAGCGCGCAGCAGACCCAGATCCGGGATCGGCTGCGCTCGATGGTGGGCATCGATCCGATGACGGCCATGACCAGCATGGCGCAAGAGAATTTCCAGCGCTGGAGCCAACTCCAAGAAGCCTTCTTCCAGTCGATGGGCACGAGCCCGCCCAAAAAAGAGTCGCGCGAGCACGCCGACTAAAACCCCGACGTCATGGGTGGTGTGACTTTGTGCACAAAGACCGCCGTTAGTCGACGCACGCACCGCACCGCAATGGACCTACGCTAGAGACCCCTTCGCGACCATGGAGTCGGCCGTGGCGTCTTTCTTCCTGCGCATCACCGCCATCGGCAGCCAACACTATCGCAGCGTCGTTTCACTGGCCGCCTATCGGGCTGGCGAGCGGTTACAGGATCGTCGGCTGCAAGAGACCTTCAATCACAGCAACCGCACGGACGTGGTCCACAAGGAAATCCTGCTACCGGACACGGCGCGCGCCGCCGGCGCGGACTGGGCCTTGCAGCGCGAGGAACTGTGGAATCAAGCCCAGTCGGTCGAACGCCTGCGCCGCGCGCGCTATGCGCACGAATGGATGCTGGCGCTGCCGCACGAACTGCACCCCGAGGCGCGCCTCGCGCTGGCGCGCCGTTACGCGACTGCACTGGTCAATCGCTATGGCAGTGCGGTGGATCTTGCGGTGCACACCCCGCGCCCCGAGAGCGACCCACGCAATCATCACGCCCATCTGCTGGTCAGCACACGTCAGGTAGAGGGCGACGGTTTCGGGGCCAAGACGGATCTGAACCGTCAATGGGAGGACCTCAAGGCACACGGCCAGCCCAGCACGATCAAACAGTGGCACGGCCTGCGGGCTTTGTGGGTCGAGCACGCCAACGAGGCACTTGCAGCCGCCGGGCGCGACGAACGCCTCTCGCTGGCGCGCAAAGACGAATTCGGTATTGCGATTCCATCCAAGCCCGGCTGGAGCCGCAAGGTCGAAGGACTGGTGCGCGCCGGCCAACCCAGTTTTGTGGCCGACGCCGAATTACAGCGTTATGCCTTCGAGCTCAAACGCCGCGCACTGGCGCTGCAAGCGCTCGAACAGGAACAAACCCTCACGCGCTTGCGCGCGGGCGCCGCCAACGCGCTGCACACGGCGCCCACGACCGCGCCGAGCGTCGCCGCGCCGCGGCCCGCCGACGAGGACAGCCCCACCGACTTTGCCGGTTGGCTGCAATGGCGGGCGCGGCAGACCCTAGAGGCGGGGGCCGGCGCCGAGGCGCAGGCCCGCGCGGCGTTGGCCGCCTGGCAGCAGCAACGAGAACAGACCCCCACGCAGGCCGGCACCGAAGCCCCCGCGCCCGCACCGACAGCGGCGGCTGATGTGGGCCTCTAGGGAGCCCGCCCACGACCGCCCAAACGGCGGTTTTTCGGTGCCGACCGCACCAGACCCTTTCGGGGTAGAATGCGCGCTGCGTGCCGGCGATCTGCCGGGCTGAACGGATACAGGGAACCCCAACGATCGTGCTGCTGCGACGCTCTATTCTGGCGGGATTGGTACTCGGCGCCTTGGCCGGGTGTGCCACCACCCCGCACGGCGCCCAGAGCGCCGCCGAATTCCCGATGGTGCCGGCGCAGCACACGGGCATTGCGGTCCGGCCGCGTCCGCCCGAGCCCCCACCGACGCCCTTCGTGGCCGCCCCCGCAGCGCAGCCCGCAGCCAGCTTCCGCGTGTTGGATCCCGTCCCCGCCGCGCCGGCCGACCTCTTTGCCCGCCTCCGGGATGGTTACGGCCTGGCCGAAGTCGACGACGTGTCGATCGATCGGCAACTCAAATTCTTCGCCAGCAAGCCACAGTTCCTGGACCGCACCTTTGCGCGCGGCGAACGCTATCTGTACTACGTGGTGCAGGAGCTCGAGGCGCGGCACATGCCGCTGGAACTGGCGTTGTTGCCGGTGATCGAGAGCGCTTACAACCCCTATGCTTATTCGCGCGCGCGCGCGGCCGGCATCTGGCAGTTCATCACCCCCACGGCAACGCGCCATCAGGTGCGCGTGAACTGGTGGCAGGATGGGCGTCGCGACATCATGGACTCGACCCGCGCCGCGCTCGACTACCTGAGCGAGCTGAACACGATGTTCAATGGCGACTGGCTGCTCGCCATTGCCGCCTATAACTGCGGCGAGATGGCGGTGCTGCGCGCCGTGCAACGCAACCAAGCGGCTGGCCTGCCGATCGATTTCTGGCATCTGAAGTTGCCTACCGAAACGCGCGGCTATGTGCCGTCGTTGCTGGCCATGGCCCGCCTGGTGCGCAACCCATCCGCCTACGGACTGGACTTCGAACCGCTGCCAAACAAGCCCTACTTTGCGAGCGTCGAGGTCGGCGGTCCGATCGACCTGCGGGTGGCCGCCGCGCTGCTCGAGGTCTCGGAAGAAGAGATGCACGCGCTCAATCCCGCCTTCAACCGCTGGGCGACCGATCCGGAAGGCCCCTTTGCGCTACTGGTGCCGGCCGAGTCGGCGCGCGCTTTTGCGGATGCCAGCGCGCGCCTGAGCGCCGATCAGCGCCTACCCGTCGAGCACCACACCGTCGCGGCCAAGGAAACCCTCGCCTCGATCGCCAAAGCACGCAACCTGCCGTTGCCGATCGTGCAGCAGTTAAACGGTAGCGCGCACTTCACCGCGCGCGTCGGCGACGCGATCTTGCTGCCGGCGACGCAATTGGTGGCGCCGCTCAAGGCCGGCCTGATGATCGAAGGCGAAACCACCGGCACCGGCAAACACAGCAAAGCCGCCACCATTGCCCACCACCACGTGGTGCGTCACGGCGAGACGCTGGCCTCGATTGCCAAGAAAAACCACCTCAAAGTCGCCAACCTCGCGCAAATGAACGGCTTGCAGCCGGAGTCGGCCTTAAAGCCGGGTCGACAGCTCACCGTGGCCAGCGCCAGCACCACCACCGACGCGGCGCACACGCCCCGCGCAAGTCAGGATCACCGTGCGGCGAACACCGCGGCCGTGCGGGAAGTGCGCTATCAGGTCAAACACGGCGATACCTTGCATGGTTTGACGCAAAAGTTCGCCGTCACGCTAGCGCAGTTAAAAGCGTGGAACCGCCTTGGCAAAACGCTCACGGTCGGGCAGATGATCGTCATCAAAGTGCCGGCTGACAAAGACTACGGCGGCTGAGC
>CAIVRI010000030.1 GCA_903908265.1 uncultured Pseudomonadota bacterium | reverse complement strand
CTATTCTTTCGTGGCAGCGAATCACTGCCGTTTGGAGAGCAAATCAGGAGTGTCGCCGAGTTACTCAGTCACCTACTGGGAGAGGCGGTTCCTGCATTCGTTATGGCTTAGGTTGGTAACCCGGGCGCGTCTAGGCGCTAGCCGGTGACCGAGTCTGCAATCAGTCGCAGATCGGTGCTATCCAGCACGTGTAGATTTTTTGCACTGACGTCGATCGCACCCAGTCGACCCAGTTCGGTCATGCAGCGACTGACAGTTTCGATAGTGAGGCCTAAGTAGCTCGCAATGTCGCGTCTACTGACCGCTAAACGGAAGCGCGAACCGTCGAGACCTGCCCGTTGCAGCCGAGAGGATATGTCTAATACGAATGTGGCGACCCGTGCCAATGCGGTTTGTTCAAACAGTGCGCTGAGTATTTCCTGGGTGGCGTTGACCCGGGCCGCAAGCAACCGCAATAGCTCCATGCCAACCCGAGGGGCTTCTGTAGCGAGTCGCTCCAGCGAAGTGCGTGACAGACGGCAGAGGTGGGTCTCAGTCAGCGCAATCGCTGAGGTCTTGCTGTCCGCTCCAAATAAGCCCGCAAGACCGATCACTTCCCCCGCGAGCGCTACTTGTAGGACCGACTCTGTGCCGCTGGGCCTAGTCACTACTTCTTTAATGGATCCGCTGCGCAGGGCATAGATCGCGTCGGTCGGGCGTCCCTCGATGTAGAGCGCTCTACCTGGAGCAACCACGGTGCGGACTGTTGCGATGCGGTCGGTGGGGGCGGCGCTCCGACATAGGGTTGCTAGGGAGCAGCGGTCGCAGCTATCGATGGTTCGGTTGCACAACGCCAATTCTTCGCATAGCGGCAGGGGGGGCTCCCGGTACAGAGAGTGTGCGGACTCACGACTGTGCGACTGACGTTAATACGGCATACGCATACGTATTAAACGCATTAGCGGGGGGGCGCGTCGGATGAAAGCAATCAACCTGCGACCTGTTGGTCCTGCCCATGCGGGTCGTCGAGTGATGCACGCCAACGATGTCGTCGTTAGGCAGGGCGGTTTCAAGTCGGAAGCGCTGTGAACCGGCGGAGTCTAAGATTGGAATAGGATGTCAGCCCGGAAGGGTGGACACGCGCCCTTCGTCGACGGCCTTCACGCGGGCTCTAATTTCTGTGTCCCACGCATCTTCGATTTCTCCGTCAGATCGTGGCAGATCCATACCGAGGAGCAACCTCACTAGTGCGAATCGCTGAAGTCGTGGCGGGTCAACCAATTCCTTCGCAATTTCCACGCGGTTCATGGCCATATATTCAGCCTACGAAACTTTTCCGTTCGCCGAACGCTAGCAAAAATTGGTGCTATCGGAGCGGTGCAAATTTGCAGTGATGCCTGCGATAGCGATCGCAAACCGTGCGCCGCGATTGGACCCAATTTGGACCCAGGGGCTCTGCGCGTTCAAAAATATCAATATAATCAGTGGTCGGGGTGACAGGAATCGAACCTGCGACCTATACGTCCCGAAGCTGGCCTATCGAATGCCGTTATAGCCTGTCTTGCAACTGGATCCAATGATGGATCTCGCGGACCAGTCACTTAACTGCCATCGGATTCAGCGGGCATCCCACCGCTCCCGTGAAGGGCAGCGACGCACCACAGAACATAAACTCATAAATCCCATCGATCGCGCAATCATCGGCCAGTTCTTTCAGGTAGAACATCTCTCCGAGCGTCAAACCAATCATCGGTATCACGATCCAATGCCAGGGTTGGAAGATTCGCTCCACTTCGTTGGGGCGGACTTCCACGCCCCAGGTATCGGAGGCAATGGCGGCAATGCACTTCTCGCGGCACCAGTCGGCGGTGTCAAACTTCATGCCGGGGGCATCACCGCCGGCGAAAGTTCCCCACCCCTCGAGCAGGCATCGCTCCATTTGACCCGTGCGGAGCAGGACGAAATCTCCCATTCCGATGTGAACACCTTGTGCCTTCGCGCACTCCTCTAGCAGATCAACGCCGATTCCATAACCATCGGGCAACCACGGCAATCCGAGATGGCGGGGAATGTCCAGGAGTACGCCACGGCCCACCATCCGATTTCGCGTCTTTTCGATCCCGTTTTTCTTGGCGCCTGTGGTGGTCACCAGGCGCGCGTCGTAGCCGTTCCACATTTTGTCGTAGTAGAAAATGTGTGAGAGGGCGTCCCACTGTGTGCCGCATTGAAGCGGCATGGTCACCATGTCATCGGCGCCTCTAATATCCCGGAACTCGGACATGTCGCTGCAGCAATCGGTCCCCGTCCCAAAGAATGTCAGCACGGGGTTGAATCGCTTGCTGTCCTTGATGGTTCGCTGTGGACCGTTGATGTCATAGTTCATCGCCAATCCAAACGTCTTTCCCGAGCGGACCAGTGCGGCGGCGGCTGTCACCATCTCGGGTTTGACATGATTCAATGTGCCAATTTCGTCATCGGGCCCCCAACGACCCCATTGCTTGTTCCGGTCGGCGGAGGCATGTAAATCGTCAATGGTGTAAGACGAGCGGGTTTTTGATGGGTCAGTCACGATTGGTCCTTGAGCTGCGAGCGACACGGAGGCAAGCCCGTGCTCACGCCAGCAATTGCTGATTCTGAAGTTCAGTATTGGCGCGATAAGACATGGCAATGGCTCCACGAGATTCGAGAATCGGGAGGTCCGCAAGGCTATTCACGATGTGAAACAGTGTGGGGAGCTGCTCCCAGGAGGAATGGTGAAATGACACGGTCCCTGTGCCGATGGCGTGGTGCAAGACTTCTACGCTCGTGCCTGTTGGTGAAATCGCGGCGGCGCTCACATCCGCAACACCGGGCTCACCCGTCCTCGGCATGTACTTGTAGTGCAGGAGTCCATCGGCGGGCGCGGTTGCTGGGACCGGCGCTTCCGAGAGCCCGGTGATGTTCATGTCCAGGAAGCGATGGCCCTCCCATGACGCCGCGTAGGAGCGTTCGCGATCGAGCACGCGAGGGGCGGGGATATCGCAAAACAGCTTGGAGAATCCCAATTCCTCTCGACCTGTGATGATGGGATCAGCCTTGTTTTCCCAAAGCACGGCCAGCAGTGGTCCGCTGACGTGATCCCGGATGCCGTGGTATCGAACGGGAAAGCGAACACCGAGTGTGTTGTAGCCGCGGCCTGCGAGCCATTGCAGTTCAGTGATGAACATGAACTCGACCGTGACGACGGGCTCGTCTGCCAGGGAAAAGCCCGGCGGGAGCAGATTCTCAAGCGCCGCCGCGCGCGTGAGAAAGCTGACCGATGCGCTGTCGATCCGCGCGATCGGATTGTCATACCGCGTGCCGTCGATTCGCTGGCGCGGCCCGGGCATAGGCCCAAACATAACCGGCATCCGATACCGGACGCCCGCTTTGAAGATGATGCTCATCGTGTGGTGGGGTCTCTGGTCATGAGGCCGTAAATCCGCCGTCCACGGGAAGGGCCACCCCGTTGACGAAACTGGATCGATCCGAGCAGAGCCACAATGCAGCCTCGGCCACTTCGCGTGTTTCCACCAATCGGCCCATGGGGGACATGGACAGGATCCGTTGGCGCACTTCTTCGCTGATGTTCATAGCCTTCTCAGTCATCGCTGTCCTCACGGATCCCGGGCATATCGCATTCACGCGGACCCCTGTCTTGGCATAGCGAATTGCGGCGGTTCTGGTCAGACCAATCACCGCGTGTTTACTCGCGGCATAACCAGGCTGCCGGGATGACCCTACGACTCCCATCACCGAAGCATTGTTGACGATGGACCCATGACCGGCGCGCGTCATGAACTCGATCTGCGCCGTCAGGCAGTTCATGGTGCCGGTGGCATTGATGCTCATCGTCGTGTCAAACGCATCCATGTTCCAATCGGCGTCGGCTGGGAGGTTCACGCCGGCATTATTGAAGGCGCAATCGATGACCTTGAAGTGACTTAGAGCCTGCGCGACAGCGGCATTGACCTGCGAGCGATCCCCAATGTCCATGGTGAACGCGATGGCGCGGCGGCCTGTTCGTTCAACCTGGTGAGCAGTTTCCTCAGCGGCGGACGTTGAAAGGTCACAGACCACGATGTCGGCCCCTTCAGCGGCAAACAGAAGCGCTGAGGCGCGACCGATTTCCCCGCCCGCGCCGGTGATCAAGGCCACTTTACCCTTCAGCATGTTGCCTCCCATCCGGGGATAACGGGGACCGCGCGTCTCTTCTCGTTCTTCGCGGCGATGACTTAGGTGAATGATAGGTGGCGCCAGCTCATTAGGAAAATCACGTATAATTCTAAATATCATCAGAAAAGCGGATAACTAGATCCCATGGTCATGCGTTTTGAGCGTTTGGATCTCAACCTGCTCGTCGCGCTGCACGCCCTGCTCGAGGAGAAATCCGTATCCAAAGCCGCCACCCGACTCAACACGAGTCAACCGGCGATGAGTGCCGCGCTGGCCAAGTTGAGGGAGTTCTTTGAAGACGATTTATTGATTCGAAGCGGCCGGGAGATGGTGCCGACGGCCCAGGGCGCATTTCTGATGGGGCCGGTGACCAATGTGCTGACCGCCGTCCAACATGCGGTGGCGACCAAACCCACCTTTGATCCTGCCACGGCTGATCGGGTGTTCAAAGTGATGCTCTCGGACTATACCGCCAGCGTGCTCCTCCCCAGTCTATTGAAGACTCTTCGCCTGGAGGCGCCGAATATCCGGATCGAAGTGTTCGCGTCTGATGCGACCATGGCGGTCAAGCTAGAGCGACGAGAGATCGATCTGGCCATCATCCCTGACAAATTCTTAAGTCCGGATCACCCGTCGGAACCATTGCTGCAAGACGGCTACGTCGTCGTGGTCGACAAGTTCAACAGCTACATCGGCGAATCGATCTCGCTGGAGCAATACGTAAAGGCAGAACACGTCGTGGCGAACAATTCCGGCAACCGTCAGGCTTCATTCGAGGACTGGTTTCTTGAACACTTCAACGTTCGCCGCAAGGCGATTCTCACCGTTCCGATGTTTTCCCTGATCCCAGAATTCGTGGTGGATACCGAGTTCATCGGAACCATGCATTCTCGATTGGCGGCTTCCATGTCCAAGTTCTACAACATCAGAACCGTGAAGGTGCCTGAAACCTTCCCACAGCTCTGTCAGTCTGCACAGTTCCATCGGCTGAGCGTTCAGGATTTGGGTCTGACGTGGCTGCGGGCCAAGTTTCAGGCCATTGCGCAGGCGGGAGCCTAATCGAGGAGTTTGCCGTCGAATTCCCCACCGACGAATCGATTTGGCTTAAGGAAGAAGCACAGGACCAGCGCTCCTTTGGGTGATCGCGCAATGTGCCGGTGACCGGCAGGCCGCCAAACGAAATTCCCCTGGGTATATACACCTTCGTCGTCTTCGAATTCGCCTTCGAGCACCCAGCTTTGTTCGATTTCAACGTGCTCGTGCATGGGTAGCGATGTGCCCGGCGCCCAGCGAAACAGGGCAGTCATCATGCCCGTCTGCTTGTCCTCGACCAGCACTTTCATATCGACGCCCTTGACGGGCGTCGGCTTCCAGGGGAGCTCGTCCACAACGCTATAGCGACTCAATAGTGGCGGCAGTCCGGCATGCTTGGGATTGTTCGGTGTAACGGCGTTCATGGTGAGTAGCCTCCGATGTCAAATGGCTTCGGCGAGTTTCTTGCGGATGAAGTCGGTGATCTCCACGGGGTCGCCTTCTTCCTCCGGATGCATCTCAAGGTGCCCCAATTTGATGGAGCTGAGTCCCACGAGCTTCGCCCGTTCGTAGCGGCGATCCATGAAACCTCGCAGCGCATGCTGCAGATCTGCTGGAGACTTCGCGGCTTCCTCCGCCAGCACCACGGAATCTTCGACCGCCATGGCGGCGCCCTGGCCGAGGTGAGGCGTGGCGCTGTGGGCTGCATCGCCGATCAACACGGCGCGACCTTTGTACCAGGGGTCGGGCATGATGCAGACTTCCAGCGGCCGATAGACGACCAGCGCCGGATCGGTGATCTGCTCACGGAACTTCGCCAGCAAGCCTCCGTAGCCCTCCAGTCGCTTGCGAAACTCCGCCGCCAGGGTATCTGGAGGGAAGCGAGGATTCCCAGGCTCTTCAAACACGGCCAATACGTACATCGTGTCCTGCGTCAGGGGGACGTACCCGGCCTTACCTCCGTGTTTGCCCATGTAGATTTCCGCCCAATGCAGGTCGGGGGGACGGGGAAGGTTGTAGCGCCAGACACCTTGACCGGTGTACTTGGGTGGCGGAGTGTCCGGAAACAGCGTCTTGCGCATCCCGGAATAGGCCCCATCGGCGCCAATGACCAGACTATAGGAACCGGAACTGCCGTCGCTGAAGCTCGCATCGACCTGCTCGCCGGTATCCGTCATGGTGTTCAAGGTAACGCCGAGACGCACTTTGATGCCCAGCTCGCCAACTCTATCTGTCAGGACTCGATGCAGGGCAGGTCGCGTCAAACCTAGATCGGCCGGGTAGCCCATGGCGCTCGGTTCACCGGGCAATTCCGCGACCAGTGCGCCGTGTAGGTCACGAAAACGTGCCCCACGATAGGGAAACCCTGCTTTCACCGCGGCATCCGCCAGCCCGAGGGTTGCGAGCGCGCGCACGAAATTCGACTGCACGATGATGCCGACATGGTAGACGGTCCAATCCTTCGATCGCTCGATGATCTCCACATCGAAGCCTTTGCCATGCAGCGCGATTGCCGCCGACAATCCGCCGATGCCGCCGCCAATGATCAGTATGGGTTTCATGGTTGTTGTGTTGGTCTCAGGGAGTTAGAGGATTGGTTGTCCGTCACGCAGCTCGCTTTTGCTGAAGTGACGTGCAGTTTGGGGCGTGACGTAACCCACGTCCCAGGAAGGCTGGTGACTCAGCCAATCGGGGAGATTGTGAACGTAGATGGCCGTTCCGAATGCCGCTTCCCAGATGCGGGGGCGCCAGCAGTCATCCAGGGCATCGCCGTCCGCGCCGTACTCGGCATCCCCACCGGCCGGGCATGGAACATAAAGGAAGGCCTCGGAGCTGATCCGGTGACGACCGAGGCCCCAGCCCTCCAGGTTGTATCCGCGCCGTTCGAGATAATTCTTCCCGACCATGATCTCGTCGATATCCTCGAGGCCGAAGTTTGCGTGCTGAAACCGTAATTTGCCGTCGTATTGCGGAAAGATGGCGTGACCGTCGGCGATGAAGATGTTGTGGTGCTCGTAGGCGCCGTCGGCGCGGACGTACACACCAAATCCCTTCTGCACATCGGTCAATCGGAAGTTCAATCGGTCCCGATAGAAATCGAACGCCTGGTTCACATCCGGATAGACCCAGACGGTGTGATTGATCGTCTTGGGCACGGGTCTGTCGATCCACTTGCGCGGCTCGTTGAGCCGGTTGATCAGGCCGGGCGCGTTGAAGGGGGAGGGGGCGCATGACATGCGCCGAGGTGTGAACACCTCCAGGCCAATGGATTGCCCGAAGTGGGTGACGAAGCGCACCCCGCCGGACGGATTGTCACTGATCTCATGATCCCGCTTCAGGTTCTTGACCAGGCGTTCCAGCGATTCATCGCTGTCGACGGCCCAAGTGCACTGATGAACACCGATTCCGGCCAACGCCGAGACCGGCAGAGAGGGGTGATCCAGCGTCAGAAGCTCAACTTGAGCGCCGTTGCGGGTTTCAAACAATGCCGACCGCTCATCGGCTTCCAACTTTGCCAGACCGTAATCGGAAAAGAATTGGATGCATTGGTCGAGTGCATCGACGCCGTAGGTGAGTCTGCGAATTCCCAGGATAGCCATTTCAGTGCCTCTTCATCTCGCGATTGCTCGCATCGATGGGTCAACAATAGAACGCGATCACCGGTCCTGTGAAATCGTGTGTTTCGATCGAATCAATGGGAATTTCATATAATTTCGCGAAGGCGCTGACCGCCGTCTGCCGATGAGGGAGGGTGCGGAGCAAGGACCGGAAATCACGTATTGCGCATACGCCAGGGGGAGCCATGGCACGTTCTACAGCGGTGTTTGGACCCACACGTGGCTGGAGCCTCGCCGCGTGATTAAACGAACGGAGCCCGCGCAGTCCGGACGCGCACGACTTTCTGGTCGATGGCTCCCAGCAATGCCCGCCCCTCAGCGGTGCGCGCTTCCATCCGGATGGTATCGCCGAACTTCATATAGGGCGTCCGCTCGTTGCCGTGATCGCCCTTTTCCATGCCACGACGTTCTGCAATACAGGCAGATCCGACTTCGCGAAACGTCGCATTCGCCACCGTCCCCGAACCGATGATGGTGCCGGCGCACAGGCGCCGGGTGCGCGCGGCATGCGCGACCAATTCGTGAAAGCCGAAGCCCATCTCTCGTCCGTTGGGTTTGCCGAACAAGGCGCCATTCCACACAACGTGAAGGTCAAGCCCGATTCGACAGTTCTCCCATGCCGTTCCGAGTTCGTCCGGAGTGACGGCAATGGGCGCCATGCTGCAGGCGGGCTTGGTTTGCACGAACCCAAAACCCGTCTTCATCTCTTCGGGACCGATAAAGCGCAACGACCAGTCATTGATCTGCACGACGAGCCGAATATGCTGGGCTGCGTCGGCCGCCGAGATGCCCATGGGAACCTCATCGACGATCACACCGAATTCGCCCTCGAAATCGATACCGTCATCTTCGGTGGTGAATTCGACGTCGTCATTGGGACCCAGAAAGGGATTCGACAATCCCTGATACATCAGAGGACGGACGCGCGAAGGGGGATTGATGCCGTAAACCCGCGATGCGAGTTCTCCATGACTGTGAAATGCAGAGCCATCGAGCCACTGCCAGGCGCGCGGCAGCGGGGCGCTTAGCGCGGGAGGTGGGAACGCGAGCGCTCCTTTTGCACTGCCCTCATTGAGTTGAGCGGCGCGTTGGGCCAAGGCGGGGGCCACATCGTTCCAGCGATCCAGCGCAGACTGGAGCGTTGGAGCGATACCCGTCGCGGACACCATCGTGGCGTTGTCGCGCGCGACGATGAAAAGTTCGCCGTCGGGCGTCCCGTTGGGCACTGTCGATAGTTTCATAGCATTATCCTCGGAAGCATGGCGTCGCCGGCTTATCGGTGCGCCAGCGGACCTTCGAATTGTCCGTCGACCAGGATGAACGCCAGCCGACAGTTCTTGCCGCTGCGATTCGCCCAGGAATGGTTGGTCCCGCGCTGAATGACGACTTCTCCGGTTTTGATCAATGTCTCACCTTCATCGACGATGAGATAGATCTCGCCTTCCATGACGATCGCGAAATCGACGGTCTCGGTCTTGTGCATGAAGACGTGCTTGCCATCGCCGTGATGAGCCGATTTGGCGCCGATGCTTTCAAAGACCTTCTTGGCCGTTTCTGGGGAGGTGTGTTCCCCTTCCGGTGGGATGTCGTTGAAGCGAATCCTCACTCCGCCGCGCGGCGGTGCGAGGACGAGAGGGTGATCCGTGGGTTCCTTTTCCTCGGGCGGAATGGGTGCTGGCACGGCGCTCATTTCCCACAACTCATGATAGATCAGACCTGGCAACGCTTGGTTGACGATCAGGGTCGGCGTGGGTCCATCGGACTGTATTACCGCCTGGCCTTGCGCATTGTGGCCGGTGACGACGCGCCGTACGCCCACAGGGGCATTGGTCGAGGCTTTCTCATTCACTTCAAATCTCCTTCAATTCGCCTCGGAACGGGCGGCATGGTCTTGGCAGTCATCATTCAAGGGCGCGGCCGGCGAGATCGCCGTCCAGAAACCGATTGGGCTTCAAGAAAAACGACAACACGAGGGCCCCTTGCGGCGATCGAGCCAGGTGCTGATTGCCTTTGGGGCGCCACACGTAACGACCAGCGAGTGCTTCGCCTTCCTCATCGACGATGGATCCCTCCAGCACCCAGGTCTGCTCGATCTCGACGTGTTCATGGCGCGCAAGCACGGCGCCTGGCTGCCAGCGAAACAAGGCCGTGAGCAGTCCGGACTCCTTGTCCTGCATGAGAATTTTCATGTCGATGCCGGGCGAAGGCGTTGGCTTCCACGGAAGATCGTCCGGATTCACATAGCGCGATTCCTGGGGGCCGAGCGTGGGTTCATGCGATAGGTGGGGGGTGTTGGCCATTTGGATTCCTTACTTGAGGAGCAACTTCGCGGCATCGCGAGCCCTTTGGCCCACCTTCACTCCCTTGGCGGCCGCTGGAGCGTTGACGGCGCTGATCACGCCGTCGAAGTAGGTGCTATGGCCATCGCCCATGCGCGCGGTCAGCGCGTCCACCGAGGCACCTGGAATGCCATCCCCAGTGACATCATCGAGCGCGCTGATGCCGCTGTTGTTCTTGCCGACGCCGCCGTCGGAGCAGATGAAGGCCCAGGGGCGATAGTCGCGGAAATATCCGACCACGCTCCGGCCGGTGTGACCGGCCGTGCAGAGGACATTGCGGTCCCGGTCCTCCGGCAAGGCGAATGCGATTGAATCGGTGGCGACGATCGATCGGCCCGTGGCCGGATCCGTTTCGATCACCTCACGGCGAGCCGGGTCCCATGTAGTCGCTTGACGGGATCCATCCAGCAGGGCGGCCGCTGCGTTTTTAACGGTAAGACCCGGCTTGATCCCCAGGCGTTCGGCCGCTTCATTGACGCGACTGATGACGCCCTCTTCATAAAGATCGTTGCCGTTCCCCATCTCCGCCGTCATCACGTCGGCAGCTGCCGCGGGTATTCCGAGCGCCTCATAAAAGGCGAGTCCCGCAACGCCGGCTCCGTCCTTGCCGATCGCGCAGTCCAGCCCGATGACGCATCGAGGCTTCGCCGCGATGACCATCTTGGCGCACAACACGCCCGAATAGGAGGCGTTGATCACCAAGTCACCGTGGGTATCCGGGTGCGCGTGGACATAACCCTGCACATAGGTGGCAGAGTCAAAAATCAACATGCGCCCGCCCGCGTATGGAATCACTCGTGGTTCATGATGAGCCGACATGTGGCGTCCTATTGAATGGGGGAGAAGGGGGCAGGAGTTAATAGGCGGTTTTCCATGTTCTGCAGCATGGGACGCACTTGAGTGAGAAAAGCCTGCCACCGAGGTTCCTTCGACAACGCGGCCCGGCGCTGCTGTCGAGTCTCAAAGTCCGGATAGCTCCACAGACTGATGACTGCATTGAGCGTGCCGACTTCGCTGGAGAAATAACCGACAAAGCCCTTCAATGTCTCGACCTGGAGTTGACGGGCCTCCTTGTCGTAGAGCGTGAAGTAGTCGGCCGGCCCGTATTCGGGCTTCAGCGTGTAAATGCGTTGTTCAATGATCGACATGTTCAGACTCCTGATGGGCGGGTTGGCCGGCAACGTGATTGCCCGGGGAAGAGTTGGCAAGGTATTCGGCCGCCAGAAAGCCAAAGGTCATGGCCGGCCCGAGGGTAATGCCCCCGCCCGGATATCCGCCGCCCATGATGCTCAGGGCATCGTTGCCGACGGCGAAAAGTCCTGGGATGACCGAGCGATCTGCTTTCAGAACGCGTGCATGTTGGTCGGTCGCCATCCCGGCAAACGTGCCCAGATCGCCGAGCACCAGGCGGATGGCATAGAAGGGTGCGGTCGCCAGGGGGGCCACGCAGGGATTGGGGCGGTGTTCGGCGTCGCCCAAGTATCGGTTGTAGGCGCTTTGACCGCGATGAAACTGTGAGTCCTGTCCCTGGGCGGCGTCGGTATTGAAATGTTCGAGGGTTCGCTCGAGGGTGTCCGCGTCGACGCCTATGGTGGTCGCGAGCTCGCGGATGGTTCGTCCCATTTTGAGATAGCCGGATCGGACATAGGGGCTTAGCGGAAACGGCGCCGGTTTTGCAAAGCCAAGGCCGTATTTTCGAATCGCGCGGTGATCACTCACCAGCCATGCGAAGACTTCCTCACCCGGCTTACGGTCTCGGATCATGGCCTGACCGACATCGTGGTAGGAGTCCGCCTCGTTGGTGAATCGATTCCCCAGCCGATTCACCATGATGACACCGGGCTTGTAACGATCGATCAGGTGAGGGAACACGCGACGCTGCCTTGCGTCGGGAATCACGGACACCGGAATCCACGCTGCTGCGTTACTGATGTCAGTACGGAAACTCGCTCCAGCAGCTTCACCCAGCGCGATGCCGTCCCCGGTATTGCCCTCGGCTGCCGGGCTCAGATGCTCTCCGCCCTGAATCTCGTGCGGAAACAAGGACCGCCGACGCTTCTGGTCCAGCGGGAAGCCTCCCGCAGCGAGCACGACGCCACGGCGCGCGATGATCTGCTGTGCCTGGTTCACAACGACGCCGGTCACCCGCCCATCCGCGGCCCGCGTCAGCTGCGTCACGGATGCGCTTGTGCGGATCTCCACGCCCAGGTCGAATGCCGACCGGGCCAATCGTGCGATCAGCGCATTGCCGTTGGTCAGTCGCATGGCGCGGCGATGAATCAGCAGGTCGCGTCCGTAGCGCCCCACCAGTTTGACCACATGCCAGAAGGATTTGACCGAGCGTGTCGCATTGAACAAATGCTTCACGTCCTGGCTCGCATTGAGCATCATTCCCAGCAAGGTGATCTCGGCGAGCGGTGGCCGCAATCGTTGTACTTCGCGGCCCAGCGACGTCCCGTCGTAGGGTTCCGCGGCAATCGACCGGCCCGTTGTCACTGCACCGGGGGCGTGCGGGTGATAGTCGGAGAATCCGTGAGCGGGGATGAACCGGACCGCACTGGTGCCACTTTCCATGAACGCCAGCATCCGGGGTGCTGCTGACAGAAAGGCGCGCACGCGGTCGGCGTCGAATGCATTGCCGGCCTCGTGACGAAGGTAGGTCTCGGGGTCGGCGTCCGCGGGACTCGGACCGTCGGGAAAATGCCCATTGCCGGGTACCCACAACACACCGCCCGAACGAGCGGTTGTCCCGCCGAAGACTGCTGCCTTCTCCAACACAACGACCGACAGACCCTTTGCCGCTGCCGTAACGGCGGTTGCCAGTCCGCCGGCGCCGGACCCGACGACGATGACATCGACGGTTGGAGTTTCTGAGTTGGCAGCGATAGTCATCGGGGGATCGATCGCGCTATGGAGCGGGAACGGGCGCGGAGCTACTGAGCGTGGTGTTGAGAATTCCGCCATCGACGATGAATTCCTGGCCGTTGACGTAGGACGCTGCGTCACTCACCAGGAAGCCGATCACTGAGGCGATCTCTTCCGGCTCTGACGGGCGCCGCAGCGGAACCCTTTCCATGCGGCGGGCGACGCTCGCAGGGTCCGCGTAGAACCGAGCCGACAACGGGGTCCTGACGAGGCCTGGACTGATGGCATTGGCGCGCACTCCGCGCGGGCCCCACTCAACGGAAATCTGTCGCATCAATGCCAGCAGCCCTGCCTTGCTCGGGCCGTAGCTGGCGGTGGTATTGGGAGCGTGCGCAGCGATGGAGGTGGTGACGACGATTGCGCCTTTCCCTGCCTTCAGCATGGGTGCGCCGAAGTAGCGCGCACAGAGAAACGGCGCCCTCAGATTCACATTCATCGTGAGATCCCATTCGGCCGTTTGAGTCTGCTCCAGCGTCGCGTTGGGCAGCAGCAGGCCTGCATTGGCGATCAGGATGTCGATTTGACCGAATGCGTTGACGGCGCTTTCGGCGGCGTCACGAATGGCCTTCTCATCCGTCAGTTCACACCCCAGCACGAGGGGAGAGCGACCGCCCGCAGACCTTATTTCGCTCGCCAGCGGCTCGAGCATCTCGGCAGTGCGGTCCATGAGCGTGAGTTGGGCGCCCTGGGCGGATAGTTGGCGGGCGATGGCCGCGCCAATCCCGCCCGCGGCCCCCGTGACGACCGCGACGCGTCCATCCAGGCGCATGGAGCGATCCGGAATCATCATTGCTTCAGGCTTTCAGGATAGGTGGGATAGTCGATGTATCCGGCCGGCCCCTGTCCACCGTAGAACTTCGATGGGTCGTTGGGAACCACCGGCCAGCCATTGCGATAGCGCTCGACCAAGTCAGGATTGGCGATGAACGGTCTGCCGATGGCCACCAGATCGCAGCGATCATCATCGATGGCCTTCTGCCCACTTTCGAAGCCAAAGCCCCCGGCGATCACCATCGTGCCGCCGAACAGCTTGCGCATCTTGAGGGCGATGTCTTTGGAGAGGGCGGTCTGCCCCAGGGATTCCTGGTCCGACAAGTGCAGGTAGGCTAGCTGTCGTTTGGACAGTGCCGATGCGAGCGTGCACCAGGTGGCCTCTTCGTCATCGTAAGCGTGCATGTCGTTGAACCGGCCAAACGGTGCCACTCGGAGGCCAGTTCGCGTGGAACCGACGGCCTTGGCGACGGCATCGACGATCTCAAGGGGCAGTCGCAGCCTGTTTTCAATGGAACCACCATAGGCATCGGTGCGCTTGTTGAGAGCGCCGTTGATGAACTGTTCCGGCAGATACCCGTTTGCCCCATGGATCTCCACGCCGTCAAAGCCGGCCTTCATGGCATTGCGGGCAGCAGTGGCGTATTCCTCGACAAGTCGCGGCATTTCACTGATGTCCAAGGCGCGCGGTTCGCTTTGAGGCAGTCGGGCGGGAACTCCGTTCTCGTCCAGGGCAAACGTCATGGTGTTGCCACGGGTGGCCGAGGAAGTGACCGGCGCCTTGCCTTTGTTGTGAGACACGTGGCCGGCGCGGCCGACGTGCCAGAGTTGGGCAAAGATGTGACCGCCGCGTGCGTGAACGCCCGCCGTCACGGCCTGCCATCCTCGAATTTGCTCGTCGGTGTAAAGGCCCGGAATGAAAACAGCGCCCCGGGCCTCCTCCGAGATGGAGATGCCCTCGGAGATGATCAATCCCGCGCCAGCGCGCTGGCTGTAGTAAGTGGCCGTGTCCGTGTCCGGTTTGAGGTCTCGAGCGCGGGCGCGCGTCATCGGTGCCATGACGATGCGGCTGCTCAAGGTGATGCCGCCGAGCTGGTAGGGGGAGAGGATGGAAGGCACTGGAATACTCCTTAAGACCGATGAGGCGATGATGCCGCCCCGGATGAAGTAACTGGATTGCTCAACGTACCGATGCGCTCGATTTCCACCTCAACGGTGTCGCCGGCTTTCATAAACAGGGGTGGACTACGGGTGAATCCCACCCCGCCCGGAGTGCCGGTGCAAATGACATCGCCCGGTGAGAGCGCTGTAAAGCTCGAGATGTAGGCGATCAGTCGAGGAATCGAGAAAATCAGCTGGCGAGTGGATGCCGATTGGACCGTAATGCCATTCAGGCGCGTTTGGATCGTAAGCGCCGACGGATCTGGAATTTCGTCGGCGGTTACGATCCACGGACCAAACGGACCAGTGCCCGGAAAATTCTTACCCGGCGTCCACTGCGTACCGTGCTTTTGCCAGTCCCGTACGCTGACATCGTTGTAGCACGCGTACCCACCGACGTACTTCAGTGCCTGCTGTTCATCGACTTGGTAGGCGCGCTGCCCGATGACGACCGCCAACTCTCCCTCAAAATCGAGCTGGTGCGACGCCGTGGGCAGGAGGATCGGTGCCCGATGTCCAATCTGAGTGTCCGCAAACCGAATAAAGACGGTGGGGTAGCCGTTCGGCTGACGACCGGTCTCGGCCACGTGCTCGTGGTAGTTGAGCCCCACGCACACGATCTTTGATGAATCGGTGATAGGCGGCAGCAGGTCAACGTCCTGCACCTTTAACTGCTCCGGATTGTCGTGCGCCCCGTGTACCGCCGCCGCGCGCGCGTCGGCGCTCAAGAATTCTCGCAAACCCAGGTTCTTGGACGGATGAAGCACTCGAATGGAGTCATCGACCACCTGGCCGAATTTCGTCTGTTCGTTGTGTCGGAATTGAATGAGTCGCATGGGTCAATCCACCAGTAATGGCGATCGCTTGACCGCGAAGACGTACGGTGGAAGCAGGAAAATCAGAATGGTACTGACCAAGAGAATGCCAGCGGCGACATTGAATGTCGGCAGGTAGACATGGAAATGCTCGAACGCGAGTCCCATCAATACAGGACCTAGTCCCGAGGCCATGACCAATGTCCCGTAGACGCTGCCGTAAATCTCACCGTAGGAGCGAAATCCGAAATAGCGCGAGATGAAGTAGCAGGCCATGCCCAGTTCTGCGCCAAGTCCCGTTCCAATCAGGAACGCGTAGAGCAACAGAGCGTTGGAGTCCGGGGTCGCACCTCGAAGCAAGAAGGCGCCCACGAAGGCGAGTCCAAAAAAGAGTGCGCCGACTTTGGGTGAGTTGATACGATCCAGCAGTATCCCGGAACTCACCTGGCTGACGACGCTGCCGGCTGCGAACAACGACAGGAATGCGGCGGCCTTTGAGGTGGAACCGCCGGCGTCGGCAATCCATGCGGGAACATGAACCGACAGCGCGACGAGTGATGCGGAGACGCCGGCCATGGCGATCAAGATCGTCCAGAACGGGCGGGTTTTCATGGCCTGGCCGCGGGACAAGCCCGGGAGCTCCGTATCGGTAGCGACCGGAGCAGAGGCGGTCTTACGAACGCTCGCGCGAGGCTCCTTCAGCAGCAAGTACACGATTGGTGCGCCCAGCAGAATGAAAATGCCAAGCCCCGCATACCCCCACTGCCAACCGCCGGCCGAAATCAGTCTCTGAGTCAACTGTGGAATGAGGATGCCGCCACCGCCGCTGCCGACGGCGCACGCGATCGAGACCATCAGTCCCCGCCGGCGCTCGAACCACAGGGCCAAAAGCTTCGTATAGGCGGTCGGGTTTTGGATGCCGGCCAGGATTCCGGTGAGCGCGAATACAAAAAGGAACGCCGCAAAGCTTCCCTTTGTCTGGGACAAGGCGATCTCCGCCAGGCCAAACAGCGTCACCGCCGGCAATATGACCCGGCGCACGCCGACCCGGTCAATCAATCGGCCCGCCAAAGGGGAACATAGTCCGGCGAAAATGCTGACCATGAGCATCAGCAGTGGGAACCCGGCGCGTCCTAGACCAAACTCCTGACTCACCGCGGGCATGAACAGACCAATCGGCGGTGCGATGATCGACGTTGGCCCAATCAGCATTCCGACGGTGGCACCGACGACCGTCAACAGGGCAGGAGTACTCCACTCCGAGGGGTCCGCCAGGGCGGACTTGTGGGATCGCACCGGAGCGTCCATCAATCGACACCGCGCGGCGTAATGCACAGAAGTCGTTCGGCGTTGCCACCAAGAATCTGATTCAGCGCGGCATCGTCCAAATGACGGTGAAAGCCTACGGGGTCGGCTTCCGCCATATCAAACGGATAATCGCTCCCCAGGCACAGTCTTTCGGGTCCCCAACGCTTGATTAACGCATCCAGTTGAAGGGGGTCGAAGACCAAGGTATCAAAGTGACACTGCGCCAGATACGTGCTCGGTGGCCGTGAAATGTGTTGCCGGCAATCGCGCCGGGCGTGGTATCCGTGATCCATCCGAGCAGCGTAGGCGGCTAGAAACCCTCCACCGTGGGCAGCGCAGATCTTGAGCCCCGGGTATCGGTCGAGGACACCGCCAAAAATCAGGTGAGACAGCGCAATGGTGGTGTCGAGCGGATTGCCGATTAGATTGTTCAAGTGATGATCTTTGAGCCGCCGCGGTTCGGTAAATCCCATCGGGTGCAGAAAGATCAGCAGGTCCAACTCTTGCGCACCGGCGAAGAAATCCAGAAATTCTGGGCTGTCCAGATCCCGTCCAGCGATATTCGTGCCGATTTCGATCCCGCGAAGGCCCAGTTCCTGTTTGCACCGTCGCATCTCGATCAGGGCCAGTTCGGGATTCTGCATGGGCAAGGAACCCATGCCCACCAAGCGGTCCGGTTTGGAGGCCACCGCTTCGGCGATGGCGTCATTGATTTTGCGCGCCGCATCGCGGGCGACGTCGGCGGGCGCGTCGTAATAGTACTGTCCGGGATTGGGCGATATCGCTTGGATATCGATGCCTAGACGATCCATATCTTGAATGCGCAAGTCGATTCCATTCAATCGTGCGCCCACTTCCTTCATCATCTCGCCGGTCACGATATCGGTGAGGGTGGGGCAGGATGCGCCCGTTTGGGGCGACTGCGGCACATTCCACATGCCAGCGGCCGGTACTCCAAGGTGACAGTGGATGTCGACAATAGGGCCACCATCGGGCCGGCGGCGCGGTGCGCTTTTCTTGGTAATGTTCGTCTCCCCTAACAATGGATGCCGGGCGGTTCCTCAGCCCTTTGGGTGCGGGGTTCCCACGGGAACCGATCCCTCGATGAACTCCATTTCCCAAGGTGCCTCGTTGATCAGAAATTCTGGAATATTGCTGATCCACGTTGCCGTGCCAAACCGTGCGTTCCAAGAGCGCGGAATCCAGTTGTCATCAATGGCGTCCGAATCGGTTCCATACTCTGCTTCCCCGCCCGCGGGGCAGGGGAGGTAGAGGAACAGTGAGCTGGAAATCCGGTGACGGCCGACGCCCCAGTTTGACTTGGGCCAGCCTTGGCGCTGCATGTAATTGGCGCCCACCATCATTTCATCGATATCCTCGACGCCGAAGTTCGCGTGGTTGAACCGCAATTGACCATCGAGTCCCGGGAAGGGCAGGTCGGCGCGAAACCAATACATGGTGTGATGGCTCGTACAGCCGTCGGCACGAGCAAAAATGCCAAATTCGGGCTGAATGTCGGACAGCCGGAATCCGAGTCGGTCGCGATAGAAGGCGAAGCCGCGCTCAGGACTGGGTGACATGAACACGACATGCTGAATTGTCTTGGGTTTCGCCCGTGTTCGCCATTTGCGGTGAACATTGATGCGCTTGAGCGTATCGAACGAATTGACCGGGTCGGGAGCACCGATCACGGGCTGCCGATTGAATACTCGAAGCCCGATGGCGATGCCGTCATCGTCAAAAAAGAAGGCGGAGCCATCCGCGTCGCGGCGGACCGTGCGATCCGTGGAAACGTTCTCCACCAACTTTTCCAGGTGCCGGCTTGACGTCAGCCCATAAACGACCTGTTGGACGCCGTACCCCACCAGCTTCTGACCTTCGACACGTGCGTCTTCGAGAGGCCGAACGATGACATTGGAGCCCTCTGCGAGCTCAAAATGACTTTCACGGTTGGTCGATGCAGTAAGGTTAAGTCCGAAGTCAACGAAGTAGCGCGTGCACAGCTCCAGGTCCTCAACGCCGTAGATGATTGTCTCGATACCGTTAATCGCCATCATTCGCTTCCTCGTAGTCGGAGCGGCAGTTATAGGGGTACCAGTTCCATAAGAGAAATCCCCAGTTTTGATGTGAAATATACGAAAGTCGGATAAATCTGGAATTCACGGTGGGCTTGGAGATCGACTTGTTGGATGGGATCGATCAGATCCCGCAATTTCACAGCGATGCAGGGCGGCGGTAACGTCGTGCAAGCAGCTTGCCAGCCATATTCCGACCGGCGACGCTCGATTCAGGGTTTTTAGCGGAGGGAAAGCTCAGGTGGCTAACTATTTGATGAACGCGTGGTACATCGCGGCCAATAGCGAGGAAGTGGGCGGGAAACCCCTGTGCCGCACCCTGCTGGAAACGAAGATCGTCCTGTTTAGGACCGAAAGCGGGGAGGTCGGAGCGCTGGTGGATCGGTGTCCACACCGGATGGCGCCTTTGAGTCGCGGCGACATTGTCGGGGAGACCATTCGTTGCGGATACCATGGTTTAGGGTTCAGTACACAAGGAAAGTGCATATCAGCGTTGATACCGCCGTTTCCGGCCGGGGTGACCGTTCGAAGCTTTCCGGTCGTCGAGCGTTACGGGCTCATATGGATATGGCCGGGAGATCCGCGACAGGCAACCCCGGATCTGATACCCAATTTGTCCCACATTGATCGCGCGAGGGCGGACGGGCGATGGGTGCTCTACGGCTATACATACGTGAAAACGAACTACCAGATTGAGACGGATAATCTTCTCGACCTCAGCCACATTGAACTCGTCCATCGCGGCACGTTCGGGGGACAAGGAGTCATTCAGCAGGGAAAATTTGAATTTCGTAAGGCGGGCGCTCAGGTCGAAGCGAACTGGTGGATGCCCGGGGTGAAGTGCCCGTTGCCGGGGGTTGACGTCGAGGGCGATGGAATGGTGGATCATTGGCTCGACATGCTGTGGATGGCGCCGTCGGCCATGAGACTTCAAGTCGGATATGGATTGCCGGGTCGGGTCGACCCCAAGACACGTGTGAACGCCAATGACGGGTTCCAAACGCACATCCTCACGCCGGAGACTGAATCCACCACGCACTACTTCTGGAGCGCAACGCAAACGACGGATTTAACGGCCGGGTTTGGTGCGGACACGATGCGCGGGGCGCTGATGGCGGCCTTCCAAAATGAAGACAAACCGCTGTTGGAGGCCGTGCAAGACAACATGGTGCAGGAGTTTTGGGCAGAAAACCCCTTGATCCTCAGAAGCGACGGCGGCGGTGTTCTGGCGAGGCGCGTTTTGGAGGAATTGATAGCATTAGAGTCGCCCACCCCGTGAGGCACCTGTTACTCCAGTAGTCCTGCCGTTCGTCAATACGAATTACGAATCTGCCCAATCAGATTATTCGATTTTCCATTGATCGGGTGCGACGGTAACGTGACTGACAATTAGTTACCTGCACTGGGATCTTGTGGCGCCGAGCAAAGCCGGTGTCGCCAACTCGTCGTATCTATGAGCGATCGAATCCATCTTCCGTTTGCGCTCGCCAGAGTGTCGATCTCTGGCTGCCCCCCCTTTGCCGCCATGGTCGTCGATGATCGGGTCATCGCGATGTCTGCATTCGAGGGTGTTCCGGGATTTTCTCTGCCCGCGCATGAGTGTCAGTCGATCCGCATGATCTTAGAGCGGTGGCAGGATCTCCTTCCGATATTGCACTTGGCCCGCGCTGCCTATGAGGACGGCCTGCATTCCGCGCACTTGAAGTCTTTATCAATACCAGAGTCCGCTGTGCGATTTTACCCGCCCGTGGACTCGCCGCGTCAGGTGTTCTGCACGGGTGCAAATTATCGTCAGCATGTGATCGGATTGATGCTCGGCGATCCGGATATGCGGGGCCTGGGCAATGAGGATGTCACGGATCCCGTCGAATTGCGGCGACGCGCGGAAGCAATCATGGATGAGCGCGCGGCGAACGGGGTCCCCTACGTATTCCTGCGTTCGCCCGAGACGTTGTCTGGTGCAAATGATCCGGTCTACCTCCCGCGACATTTCACCAAGCCCGATTGGGAACTGGAATTGGCAGTGGTTATCGGATCCACAGCCTGTGATGTATCCGCCGCCGAGGCAAGGTCGTGCGTCGCTGGCTACACCATCCTGAATGATCTCACCGCGCGAGAGCGGATCTTTCGTAAAGACATGCCGGGGATGGGGACGGACTGGTTGCAGGGTAAGAATTGGCGAGGCTCAGCGCCCTGTGGCCCGTATTTTGTCCCCGCGTGCTTCGTTGCCGATCCCTACGCCCTGAAGATTCAGCTCTCGCTCAACGGCAGGCTCATGCAGGACGAAAGCACCGCAGATATGGTCATCAGCATTGAACGCCAAATTGAGTACCTCGCCTCGATCCTGACGCTGCATCCCGGGGACATCATCGCCACGGGATCCCCCGCGGGGAATGGTTCGCATCATGGCGTTTTCATGGCCCCCAATGACCGGCTCGAGGGGACCATTTCGGGGCTGGGAACGCAACGATTTGCCTGTGTTTGATGCTTGATGTGGTTTGAAGGAGACGGAGTTTGCGTAAAGCCTTGGTAATCGGGGGCGGGATTGCGGGACTGAGTTCGGCGATTTCCCTACGGCAGGGCGGCTGGAGCGTCGATGTCGTGGAGATCAACCGCACTCGCGATGTTTATCACGTGGGTATCATCGTGCAGTCCAATTTTCTTCGCGCCCTCGATCGACTGGGTGTTGCGGAAGAGGCCATCGCGCGCGGGTATCCGTATGCGGGTTTTGATCTGTGTGCGTTGGATGGCAGCTTAGATGCCTATATTCCGGGGGTCGAGCTTTCGCGCAAAGGGCACCCGACTGATCTTGGACTCACGCGACCCGCGTTGCATGACATTCTTATGGGTGCTGCCACGAAATGGGACGTCACACCCCGGTATAACGTCACCTTCAACAAGATCGAGCAAGTCGGGGACAAGGTCAACCTATCGTTCACCGATGGCACAAATGACTGCTATGACATGGTCGTGGGTGCAGACGGCCTGTATTCCAAAACGCGCACGACGGTGTTTGACGCGGCTCTGCTGCCCCAATATACGGGTCAGGCGGTCTGGCGATACAACCTTCCGCGACCGGCGGACGTAGTTCGAACTGCGCTCTTTCAAGGCGCGTCGGGTGGCAAGGCGGGATATTGCCCGCTCAATGACGACACCATGTATTTGCTTCTGGTGATGCGTGAGCCGGGAAATCCTTGGATTCCCAGGAATCAACTGGCGGCCGCATTCACGGATCGGCTCAAGCAATTCGGCGGTCGCATTGCCCACATCCGCGACACGGTGGAGTTCGATCCCGACAAGATCGTCTACCGCCCGCTGGAAGCGATCCTGGTGCCCGCTCCGTGGTATCGAGGCGGTGTGTTGCTCATTGGCGATGCAGCTCATGGCACCACGCCCCATCTCGGCCAGGGCGCTGCGCAGGCCGTGGAGGACGCGGTCGTTCTGGGTGCCATAGCGGCGGGCGACCTTGCTGTCGCGGATATCGTTCGGCAGTTCATGGAACGCCGGTATGCGCGCTGTAAGCTCATTTGGGAGAGCTCGTTACAGATCGGTCGGTGGGAAATCGATGATGATCCGGACGCGGACGTTCCGGCGATCTCGAGGGCCGTTCTGCAGAGTCTCAGTCAGGACATCTGATATAGCTCGAATATCGCGCGGTGCGTACCCGGCGGCTGACTCGGCTACCCGGGGGTGTGGGCGGCGCGCGTGAGCTGTTCACGCAACCACGCGAGGCCCGGGTCGTGGTCACGCAGGCGATGCCACTGCATGTGTTCCCGAAACGTCGGGAAGACATCTGGAACAGCGACCAGGCGGATGTCGAAATGTCGGGACAGCCGCGTGGCAAGCTTTTTATGCATGGTGGCAATGAGTTTCGTGTTTACGATCAACGCCGGCACGATCGAAAACGTTGGGACGCTGACCACATACTTTCGGCTGATGCCGAAGTGCTCCAGGAACCAGTCCTCGAACATCGTCGCCCGATCGATCGACAGGTTGACGACCACATGCTCCATTTCCAGGTATTGATCCAAGGAAATGGAATCGCCGATTTTGTCCTGATTTTTGTCGACGACCACGACATATTCGTCCTCGCTGACAACCGAGGAGGGATGTTCGGGGCTGAGGAATTTTTCTGGCGCCACGGTCAGGTCGATGTCTCCGCGTTCGAGTTTAGTCAGCATTGAATCGTCCGATGGAACGATATCCACCTGCACCGAGGGTGCCGTCCGGCGCAGGACCTCAATGAGCGGCGGCATGGTGATCGATGCCATGTAGTCCGACATCATGATTCGAAAAACCCGGTCTGAAAGGCCCGGGTCGAACCCCGCTTTGGTTCGCATGGCATGTTGAATGGCTGCCAGCACCTCTGCGATCGGCCGTTTCAAGCACTCCGCCTGCGCGGTGGGGACCATGTCGCGCCCCACACGCGTGAGAAGTTCGTCGTCGAAGTACTCCCGCAACTTCCCTAAGGCCGCGCTCATGGCTGGCTGCGTGGTATTCAGGCGGTCGGCGGCCTTGGTGACCGAACACTCTTCCAAGAGCGCATTGAGCGCCACCATGAGATTGAGGTCGAGGCCTCCAAAGCGCATGACCATAAAAAGGTATTCCGCCTGATGTGCGCAGGATTTTGATCCAAGGGCCGCTCTTGTCAAGAAACGGGTGTTTCCGGGGCCCTCATTTTCCGAAAAAGTGGGAATTTCAGCGGGGTATGAAGCCGGGCTAAGGGACGGAGCTGGTGGCATCGAGCGCCTGGATCAGTGCCGGCCAAGCCGCCATCGGAGGAATTAGAGTGCTTCTCAATATGATTATTTGATGAATGTGATCCAAAGATGCGATTTGTGAAATGGATGTAGACAGGGAGAATCCATCCCCAGACTTGAGACCTTCCGTCCGTCGGTACAGCGCCACGACGCAAGGTATGACTCGCAAATGCTTTCGTTTGAATCACTACAGCATTGACTCGGGGAGAAGCTGCTTGAACTACTTTACTAGACCGCTTTTGGCTGGTGCTTGGGTGATCGGCCAACTGAGCCTTTTGACCATATCTCCGCAGGTCTTGGCGGAAGGTGCGGTTGCCGCACCGCAAGACGACGGACTAGCTGAAATTGTCGTCACCGCGGAGCGTCGCTCCAGCGACTTGCAGAAGACGGCGCTGTCGCTCACCGCGCTGTCCGCCGACAATCTGGCGAAAATGGGCACCGTGAACGCTCTGGGACTGAGTCAACAGGTTCCGGGTGTGGAGGTGGCTTCGGCAGGCGGGTTTCAGCAGATCCATATCCGTGGCGTCGGTGGCGGCGTGGTCAACGCTTACGGCGAGCCTGGTGTCGGGTACAACATAGCGGGCGTTTACATAGCGCAAGCCTACGCTGGCAACGCTGCCTACTACGACATCAACCGCATCGAGGTTCTCAAGGGGCCTCAGGGGACCCTGTACGGCCGCAATTCGACGGCGGGTGCCATCAACATCATTCCGAACCAGCCGGACCTGTCGGGGATGAGCGCGGCGGCAACCTTGCAAGTGGGCAACTACAGCGATTTCGAGACGCAGGCGATGCTCAACCTTCCGCTGAGCGATACGGTGGGCGGGAGGCTTGCCATCAGCACGGTCAAGCACAACGGCTATTTCACCAATGGTAAGAGTGACGCGGACAGCAAGTCTGGACGGTTGCAGTTGTTGTTCAAGCCCAATGACAAATGGTCGGTTCTACTGCATGGAGATTTCTTTAAGGAGCAAGGGCAGGGCACTGGCGATACGCCACTGAACCCGGGGGCGCCGGTTGGAGTGTTTGGACCGATCCTGCCAGGCGTCACCACGCGGTTTATCAACCCATCCAATCCTTGGCAGTCGATTTCGCCGACGGTTGTATACCCCACCGGTCTGTTTGGCAGCACTCTTCCGGTGATTCCGTTGCAGGGGCCATCATCAATCGACCACAAGCAGACCATCGTCAGTGCTGATCTTGAGGCCGACTTGGGTTTTGCAACCCTGAGCGTAATCCCTGCCTATGTCAGCACCAAGGTGAATGACCACCTGTATAACTATGGTTACACCTCTGCGGTTGACATCAGCGCGCGGCAGTTCACGGGTGAGGTTCGGTTGGCGTCGGATAACAGCTCGCGCCTCAAGTGGCTGGCAGGCCTGTACTACTTCGACCAATCGAATGACTCCAGTCAGACGTTCTTCCAGGAGTTTCTCGGCTTCATCACGCTTGATACGCCGCATTTGACGGATAAGAGCTACGCACCGTTTGGGCAGGTCACCTTTTCCGTCACCGACCGCCTGCGTTTAACCGCCGGGCTTCGGTACACCAAAGAGAAAAAGAGCGTTGACGGCAATACCATCACGCCCGGCATCCCTGCCTTCCTGTGTCCAGCCGGGCAGTATCTGCCTGCGACGGGTCAGGGGGTCGGTGTGACTGATCGTTGCGCTGTTCCGAACTCCGGAGACCTCGATTTCAATTCAACCAACTACAAGGCCGGTCTTGAGTTCGATGTCTCGGACAATTCGCTGCTGTACGCCAACGTGAGCACGGGGTTCAAGGCCGGTGGCTTCAATCCCGGTTCTCCGCCCAATACGTTCCCGCCGGAAAAGCTGACTGCATATGAGATCGGTTCGAAGAACCGGCTGGCCGATGGAAAGGTGACCTTGAACGGGTCGGCGTTCTATTGGAATTACGTCAACGAGGCGAATCCCGGCCTCGGTCCGATCAACCCGATCGGCTTTGCATTCATCGTTGTTCCGGGCCGCTCGCACATCTACGGAGCTGAGGGCGAGTTGGCGTGGAAATTCAGCCGCAACGACCTGTTATCGCTCAGCGCATTGTATGAGCATGCCGAGTATGTCGATTATTCGACCTTGGCCATTCCGCTGCTCGGAATCGTGAGCCATGACTACTCTGGTTCGGTGCGGCCGTACTCACCCAAATGGTCCGGTAACGCTGACTATGAACACACGTTCCGGCTGCCCAATTCCGCAAACCTGGTTTTCAACGCCAATGCACACTTCCAGTCGTCGCAGTTGAATAACCTTGCCTTTCCGCTGCCCGATGGATTCACGACGAGCGGTTACGGGATTGTGAACGCATCGTTGACCTTCCTTTCGTCGGGTGACAGGTTCACGGTTGGGGCATACGTAAACAACGCTACCGACCGATTCATCATGCAGTATGGCTTGCAGAGTCCGACCAGCGGCAACACGTTTGTTGCGGCACTTCCGCCTCGGACCTATGGCATCCGCGCTTCGGTAAAGTTCTAAACAGCGTTTGACGTCAAGTGGGGCGAGCGCCTACGGTTAATCGTAGGCGCTCCGCTCTGATCGCTTATGGCGGTTCTTGCGCATCTGGGGATGTTCAGGGCTGATTGTGGCGATCCACTGATTGGTGCCGTGGACCTTCGTCCGTACGAGTTCCTGGACAGGCGCCGTGGAGTTCCAGACGCCTTAGCCGCGGCGGGGTTGCTGGCGGAGATTCTCGAGGTGCTCGCCTTTTGTCGGCGCGTTCGTCCCACGTGCACCCTCCATCTCCATCTCTGTAGTGGGGCCTTGCCGGTCCGGAGGGTGACGCATCGGGGATATGTGTTCGAGCAGGCATTGGGCCGAGTTCCAGCAGGCCGAGCGCTTTTCGGGGAGCGGCGCTTGGTGGAGCAGATAAGGCAGACGCGGTTGGACACTTCGCAGCGGCTGTCCTTTGGATCTCGAGCCTTGTTGTTTCGACGCCCTTCTGGTCAGCATGCAGGCGAGAGTCAGGACAGCTGCTGGAGGCGCGGTGCCATGACGACGCGGGGGATGTTGTATGGCGGGCTTACAACACCATCTAGGAGAACGTGATCCAGGGCAATAAGTCTCGGCAGTCGGCTTCAGGTCGGCAGCTTCGGTCTCGTCCTATCCCGGCCATTGCTCGAGATGTGGAGATCAACACGGGGTTGTGGCAGATTGCGGTTGGACTCGTCAGCTAACCTGGTAGGTCATCGAGGGGAGAGGTGCTTCGGCGCTTCTCCCCTTTTTTTATGGTCGGCGTGGGGAGGGAGTGGAGGTCTGGGGGAGCGGCCTGGGGAGTGACAGGTGCAGGGTTTGGCCGCTATCTCAGGTCATTTGCCGGATAGCTGCATGGCAGCCACTTGCTTCAAAGTGCGTCCCATGAACGACAGCACGCATTTGATGGCCTGGGTGACTCGAGAGACGAAGGACCGCTTCGCGACCTTTGCTCGGAATCGAGAATTGTCCGAATCCGCGCTTCTTAAACAGTTGATCGAGGTTGCGCTCGCGGGCGCCGGGTTCCACGAGAACAAGCCCGCCGAGATCTTGGCGCCTGTGTCGGCCAACGAGCGCTTGTCGGTCAGGCTCCAGGTTGAGGATGTTCTGCTGTTGCGAGAGCGCGCCAGAGCGCGCGGCCTGCCAAGCAGCCGATACGTGACGCTGCTCGTCAGGTCTCATCTGCGGCATGTGGCGCCGTTGCCGACGGCGGAGTTGGAGGCGCTACGACGCAGCATTGCAGAAGTTGGAGCGATCGGGCGCAACCTGAATCAAATTGCCCGAGCGCTGAATCAAGGACAGATTCCGAACGGTCCCACACGCGCGGACATTCAGACTCTGATTCGAGGACTGACCAATCTCAAGGATCAAATCAAAGCGGTGCTCGCTGCCAACCTGAACAGTTGGAGGGACGGATACGAGAAGACGGTCGGTTGATCCGCGAGGGGGGCGACAGAAAGCTGGCACAGGAAGAGGGGTCACTCAAGCACCGAGACACGGTGGTGCTACGCATTGACGAAACTCGCCCGCACGTTTAGTCGGTGCTGGAGTCGACTAGTGAAATGGGATGCCGATTGAATACTCGAAAAAGTTACGCATCGATTCGGAAGGCGACAGTTTGCAACTCAATCTCCGTCGTGAGATTGAGTTGGAAACGAAGAAATACTTGGAAATCGAAACTGCACCCAATCTGCACCCAGCTCTTGATGAGCCTCACACCCAGGCAAATCGGAGTAGAAAAACTCTTTTGAAATCAATGGTCGGGGTGACAGGATTTGAACCTGCGACCTATACGTCCCGAACGTAGCGCTCTACCAGGCTGAGCTACACCCCGATGCCGGTGAATCCATCAGAAGGACCGCTTCACCGCAAATGCCGCCAGCTGCTGTAACGCCGTTTTATGAACCGACTCGGGTAGTGGTTCTAGCGCTGCAAGAGCCTGATCAGCCTCGCCCTGAGCGAGTCGAGCAGTGTACTCAAGCCCGCCTGACGTTTCAATCGCTACGATGACCTCATGGAGGTCTTCGAGACCACCTCCGCTGATGGCGTGCCGTAAAAGCGTGCGCTGTGTCTCCGATCCATGTTTTAGGGCATGAATGACCGGCAAGGTCGGTTTGCCCTCGGCGAGATCATCACCGACATTTTTGCCGCGTGTTTGCGGATCGCCCAAGTAATCCAACGAATCATCCACCAGCTGAAATGCGTTGCCCAAGTGGCGCCCGTACGCCGCAAGCGCTCTTTCGATCTCGGCGCTAGCGCCGGCAATGACCGCAGCGATTTGCGCGCCTGCTTCAAATAGCCGCGCCGTTTTGCGATAGATGACGTCGAGGTACTGTGCTTCGGTTGTGTCCGGGTCGCCCGCATTCATCAGCTGCAGGACTTCGCCCTCTGCAATGACGTTGGTGGCATCGGCCATGATCGACATGATTCGCGGGTTGCCGAGCCGAACCATCATTTGGAAGGCGCGCGAATAGAGGAAGTCCCCAACTAGGACGCTCGCGGCATTGCCGAAGACGGCGTTGGCGGTCGACCGCCCGCGGCGCTGGCCGGATCCGTCGACCACGTCGTCGTGGAGCAGGGTGGCGGTATGGATGAATTCGATCACAATGGCGCCGAGGACGTGGTCCCCGCCAGCGGGTGCCCCCGCCGCCCGGGCGGCCAAAAGGGCCAGCAGGGGGCGCAGGCGCTTGCCGCCGGCCCCGATGATGTATTCGGAAATCTGGTTGACCAGGACGACGTCGCTGGTCAATTCACGGCGAATTACGGCATCCGCGGCGACGAGGTCGTCGTCTACGGGGCTGCGTATTGCAGGTAGTTCTTGCGGATGGGTGCTCATGCGCGAGCGGATGGTACCTGAATCGGCCGGCCCTCTGAGAGGGGATTCAGGCCCGCCCGCAGATGGGGTTTGACGCAACCCTCCGCAATCTTTAGAATTCGAGGTTCCTTGGACCGGCCGTATGGCTAGGTCTCATGGGGTCGAGAGACCCCCTTTCGAGGTGTAACGGAACATGTTCGCGGTCATCCAAACCGGCGGTAAGCAGTACCGCGTGATCGAAGGCTCGGTCCTTCGCATTGAAAAACTTCTGGCCGACGCGGGTGCGACGGTCGAATTTAGCGATATTTTGATCATGGGCGAAGGTGCTGACGTGAAAATCGGCAAGCCGATGGTTACGGGCGCGAAAGTCACTGCGACGGTGCAGTCTCACGGTAAGGCCGATAAGGTCCGTATCGTGAAGTTCCGCCGCCGTAAGCATTACCTGCGTCAGGGCACACACCGCCAGCCGTACACCGAGATCAAGGTGACGGCGATCAGCGGCTGATTTGAATTCGGTTTAGGAGTCATTCGGAATGGCACATAAGAAAGCTGGCGGCTCTACTAAGAACGGCCGCGATTCGCACTCAAAACGTTTGGGTGTGAAGAAGTTCGGTGGCGAGCAGGTGCTTGCTGGCAATATCCTGGTCCGTCAGCGTGGCACGCTGTTCAAGGCCGGCGAGAATGTCGGTATCGGCACGGACCACACCTTGTTTGCGTTGGTGACCGGTAAGGTCGAGTTCGGCAAGAAGGGTCCTGAACGCCGCACCTTTGTTACTGTCGTTTCGGCCTAACCAGACGCCCTGACGATGTACTGGAAACCCCGGCGCTGGCCGGGGTTTTCGTTTCTGGCTTCTGTGGGAGCCACCGGTTGTAGGAAGGCGTAAAGTAATCCCATGAGATTCGTTGACGAAGCCCTCGTTGGGGTACAGGCCGGTCAAGGCGGGCGCGGATGCATGAGCTTCCGCCGTGAAAAATTTATTCCCTATGGCGGCCCCGATGGCGGCGACGGCGGCCTGGGTGGAACGGTCTATCTACGTGCAAAAGCCGGCATCAACACGCTGGCGGACTTTCGCTATCAGCGCACTTTCAAGGCCCCTAGAGGGGAAGCCGGTACGAGCAATGACTGCACCGGTCGTGGCGGCGATGATCTGTTTGTTACCGTACCCGTTGGCACCACCGTGATCGATGAGGACACGCAGGAAGTCCTGGGTGACCTATTGAATGATGGCGATACAGTGTTGGTGGCCCGTGGCGGCAAAGGCGGTTGGGGCAACACGCGTTTCAAGTCCAGCACCAACCGGGCGCCGCGCAAGGCTATGCCGGGTTTGCCGGGCGAAAAACGTACCGTGCGGCTCGAAATGCGCGTGATCGCTGATGTCGGTCTGCTGGGTCTGCCTAATGCGGGCAAGTCGACGTTGATTCGTGCAGTGTCCTCGGCTCGCCCGAAAGTGGCTGACTATCCGTTCACGACCCTACACCCGAACCTCGGGGTGGTCAGCGTGGGCATTAGCCGCAGTTTCGTGATGGCCGATATTCCGGGCCTCATTGAAGGCGCGGCGGAAGGGGCCGGGCTTGGCATCCGCTTCCTCAAACATCTGCAGCGTACGCGGGTGCTGCTGCATCTGGTGGATGTGATGCCGCCGGATCCTGAGGCCGATCCCGTCAAGGATGCGCGTTCGATCGTTGCGGAGCTGAAGAAATTCAGCAAACCCCTGTGGGCGCGTGAACGCTGGCTGATTCTGAACAAACTCGACTTGTTGCCCCCGGAAGAGGGCGAGAAGCTCTGCCGCGACATCGTTCGGCGTCTGCGCTTCAAGGGGCCGGTATTCCGTATCTCGGCCGTCACGGGCCAGGGCACGCGTGAGTTGGTCGAGGCACTGATGACTCGCATCGAAATTATTGATGCCGATGCCGCCGAAGCGGCACGCAGCAACGCCTAAAATGCAAACGGGCCGGTCTAGGCCGGCCCGTTTCGTCGAACCCCCCGCGGGGTTGGTCGCTTAGGCGCTGAGGCCCTTGACCAGCGCCGACAGCCGGCTCTTGTGACGGGCCGCCGTGTTGCTGTGCACGATGCCCTTGTTCACCATTGCGTCGATGACGGGCGTTGCCGCCTTGAGCGCCGCTGCGGCCGTGTCTTTCTGACCGGTAGCGATGGCAACCCGTGCCTTCTTGATGGCGGTGCGCATCTTCGAACGCAGGGTATTGTTGTGCGCGCGGCGTGCGACATCTTGCGCTGCGCGCTTCTCTGCGGACTTGATATTGGCCAAGGGGCGAGCTCCGGAAGAAAGAGTTTGAATGACTGAGCCCGCTATTTTGCGGAACCTTTGTTTTTGTGTCAATTTTTCCTGCGTTTTAGACGGCAGAAAGAGGCTCCGGCCGGTATAGTTCGGGTCTCCACCCCCGGAAAACGACCGATGAAGGGCAATTTCCTTCGAAATACGTCGATCGTGGGCGCCATGACCCTCCTGTCCCGGGTCACCGGAATGCTCCGCGATATGGTCTATGCGCGGATGTTCGGCGCAGGACCGCTCATGGACGCCTTTATTGTGGCGTTCAAAATCCCTAATTTCCTGCGGCGCATTACCGGGGAAGGGGCCTTTTCCCAGGCCTTTGTGCCGGTCATCAACGAATACCGGATCAAGCGGCCCCATGAGGACGTGGACGCCCTCGTGGCTGGGGTCATGGGCACGCTGGGTTGGGCGTTATTTGCCATCACCTTGGTCGGCGTGGTGGCCTCGCCCTTTCTCGTGGTGCTGTTCGCGCCCGGGTTTGCGGGGGCGGGCGGCCGATCCGATCTGGCTGGCGAGATGCTGCGCTGGACCTTCCCTTACATCTTCTTTATTTCCCTGACTGCGCTGGGATCCGGCGTTCTGAACAGTTACGGCAAGTTCGGTACGGCGGCCTTCAACCCCGTGATCCTCAATGTGGTCATGATTCTGTTTGCGGCTTGGATCGCGCCGCATTCATCGAATCCCGGCGTTACGCTCGCCATCGGCGTCTTTGTGGCCGGCGTTGTGCAACTGGCGGCCCAATTTAGGGGTTTGCAGCGGCTAGGCTTGCTCAGTTGGCCACGCTGGCGCTATGCCGATCCCGGCGTGCGGCGCATCGCGCGCCTGATGCTGCCGGGTATTTTCGGGTCGTCGGTGGCGCAGATTGCGCAACTGTTGGATACCTGGATCGCATCGTTTTTTGTCACCGGTAGCCTGACTTGGATGTATTACGCGGTCCGCCTCGCGGAGTTTCCGATGGGGGTGTTCTCCATTGCGCTGGCGACGGTCATCCTGCCGGGCCTTTCGGTACACCACTCGGAAGAGTCGCCGGAGCGGTTTAATGGAACCCTCGATTGGGCTTTGCGTCTGACATCGGTCATCTCATTGCCGGCTTCGGTGGCTCTATTTGTCCTGGCCGGGCCGCTGATCGCAACGATTAACGGCTATGGCAAGTTTGGTAGCCACGACGTGCTCATGAGCGCGTATGCGCTGATGTCGAATGCCGCGGGCCTGATGGGGCTGAGCTTGGTCAAGGTGCTGCTGCCGGGCTACACGGCCCGCCAGGACACCCGTACACCGGTGCGGATTGGGATCACGGCGCTGTCCGTCGCGATCGGCTTTGACCTGCTGGTGGTGATTCCCGCCGCCTATTTTGGCGCACCGGTCCCGCATGCCATTTTGGCCTTGTCGTCCGGAATCGGCGCTTATGTGAACTGTTGGCTCCTCTATCGGGGCCTGCGCGAGGCCGGGATCTACCGGCCGACGCCGGGCTGGAAACGGCTCGGGGCACAGTTGCTCGTTGCTAACGTGGTCATGGCGCTGTTCCTGTGGTGGGCAGCGGGGGCCTGGGAGCCGTGGACAGCGTGGTCGGGTTGGCTGCGGGTGGGTCGTTTGACCGCCTGTGTGGTCGGCGGCGCGACCGTCTATGGCGCGGTGCTTTGGATAATGGGGCTCCGGCCTCGTCACCTGCGCCCCGTATAATCCAGCCTTGCGGTACAGCGGAGCAATAAAGCGGATGCAGATCAGGCGAGGACAGTACGCGGGACGACACGGTGAAGCGGGTCGGGTTGCGGCTATTGGCAACTTTGACGGGGTACACCTCGGGCATCAAGCGCTCGTGGCTGCCGCCTGTGGCGTGGCCGCGCCTGGGCAGTCCATCGCTGTGCTGACCTTTGAGCCGCATCCCCGGGAACTGTTCGATCCGGTCGGGGCGCCGCGGCGCCTGATGCGGGTCACGGACAAGGCTATCGCTCTAGGTCGCCTTGGCGTCCAGGAGTTGATCGTGCTGCAGTTTCATGTGGGCCTGTCGGCCATGAGTCCCGAGACTTTTGCGCGGGATGTGTTGCGAGAGGGATTGGGCATCCGCCATCTCGTGGTCGGTGAGGGGTTTCGCTATGGCGTACGCCGTACAGGCGATGTCACGACCCTGCGGGCCTCTGGCGCGGCGTTGGGCTTCGCCGTCACCGAGGTCTCGGCGATCGGCGTGGAAGGCGAGCGAGTGTCGAGTACGCGTGTGCGCACCGCTGTCGCGTCCGGTGATTTGACCGGGGCGGAGCGCTTACTCGGTAGACCCTATTCGTTATCGGGTCGGGTGGGCCATGGCCAGCGGCTAGGGCGGGAACTGGGATTTCCGACGGCCAACCTGCGCTTGCATCCGCGTGCGATTAGTCTGTCCGGCATATATGCCGTTCGCGTCCGTGGCCTGCCCGGCGTAGCCGGTGCGGCCGCCGCGGTCGCCTCGCTCGGTACGCGGCCAACGGTCGGTGGTGTGGAGCCCTTGCTCGAGGTACACGTCTTCGATTTCAGCGGTAACCTGTACGGACAGCGGATTGAGGTGGAGTTCATCGCGCGCTTGCGTGACGAAGAACGCTTCGATTCACTGCCCGCGCTGGTCACCCAGATGCACGCGGACGCATTACGCGCCCGTCAGATACTTGCGGTTCGCGCCGCGTGAGTGGGATACCCTTGGACTACAAGAACACAATCAATTTGCCCCAGACAGCCTTCCCGATGAAGGCGGATCTCGCTAACCGCGAACCGCGGTGGCTTGAGTTCTGGAAATCAAAAGATATCTACGGCAAGTTGCGTACTGCAGCGAAAGGTCGACCGACCTTCATTCTTGCGGATGGCCCGCCGTATGCGAATGGCTCGATTCATATCGGCCATGCGGTGAATAAAGTCCTCAAGGACATCGTCGTTAAGTCGCGGACG
>CAIVRI010000029.1 GCA_903908265.1 uncultured Pseudomonadota bacterium | reverse complement strand
TGGATCCGAGGTTGATTGGGGATGACATCGCCTACCCGGCGATGATGCGATTTCTACCCGCCGGCTTTCTGGGCTTCGTGGTCGCCGGTACGCTCGCCGCCTATCGCTCGACGGTCGAAACGCACCTCAATTGGGGTACGTCCTACCTCGTGCACGACTTCTATCGCCGCTTTCTGCGCCCAGGCCGCGATGAACGCCATTATGTCGCCGTGGGCCGCCTGGTCACTGCGGGCCTGATGGCCATCGCTGCAATCACGACCTATGCACTCGGCACCGCAAAAGAAGCTTTTGACCTCATCCTGTCCATCGGCGCCGGCACTGGTCTGCTGTACCTGCTGCGTTGGTACTGGTGGCGCATCACGGCCTGGAGCGAAATCGCCGCGATGGGCAGTTCATTTGCAGTCGCGTTAGGCTTCTTCATCGCACACAAAGCAGGGCATACCGTGCCGGCCACCACCTCGCTACTCGTCACGGTCGGTGTGACTACCGTGGTTTGGCTATCGGTCACCTGGCTTGGTCCCCAGACAGCGGACGCTACATTGGATCGTTTCTACGCACTCACGCGCCCGGCAGGCCCCGGCTGGCGACCCATCCGCGCCCGTACGGATTTAGCCTGCGGTACGGACTCACTGCCGCAAGCGCTGCTCGCCTGGGTATTGGGATGCACCTTTGTCTACGCAACCCTATTTGGGACCGGCAGTTGGCTCTATGGCCGTTGGCCCCAATTTTATGCCTGCCTGACCGTGTGCATTCTCAGTGGAATCGGCACCTGGCGCAGCCTAACGGCTTATCGCAGACGGACATGAGCGTCACCCGCGCCGTCCTCCTTGCGCGAGGCCTCGGCACGCGTATGCGTCGGGAGGCGGCCAACCTGACACTCTCCGACGCGCAACGCGACGCGGCGTCCCAGGGTGCTAAAACGATGATGCCCTTCGCGCGCCCTTTCTTGGACTACTCTCTGTCGGTGCTTGCCGATGCAGGCATCCGCGAGGCGGTGCTCGTGATCGGACCCGAACACAGCGCGATACGAGATTATTTTGTGGCCACAGCGGCGGGGCGACGCGTACAAATTGGATTCGCCACGCAGCCGGAGGCTCGTGGTACTGCAGATGCAGTCCTCGCAGCAGCGGCGCTCGTGCCGAATGATTCCTTCCTGGTACTGAATGGTGACAATCTCTATCCACTGAGCGCCGTCAGCGCACTGGCCAGCCAAGCCGGGAGCGGCCTCGTGGCGTTTGATGCAGACGCGCTCATCTCCCAAAGCAAACTCGAACCCCAGCGCATCCAGCAATACGCTCTACTCGATATCGACACCGCCGATCATTTGCAGGACATTCAGGAAAAGCCTCCGGACAATCATCCCCTGTTACTGCGCCAGCATCGGCGCGTCTCCATGAACCTTTGGCGGTTCACGCCCCGCATCTATGCCGCCTGTCAGGCCATTGGGCCCTCTGTGCGCGGCGAGCTGGAAATACAGGACGCCGTACGCTGGAGCATCCGTGAACAACAAGAACGCTATCATTGCGTGCATTCCAGCGCCGGCGTGCTCGACTTGTCGAGTCCAGCAGACATCCAAAATGTAGGCCGCCAATTGGCTGGCATCGATCCGCGGCCATGATCCGACACTACATGATACCCGGACGGGTCGAACTGGTTGGCAAGCACGTCGACTACGCTGGCGGTTCCTCGTTAACCTGCGCTGTGGATCTCAGCATCAAGGCCACGGCAACACCCCTCAAAGAACCGGTGCTGCGCCTCCATTCAACCACCAAGGGCGACGCCCTTGTTATCCCCATCGATCCCCAGGCCACCGCGCCCGCGGGTCACTGGGGAGCGTATGCAACCGCTGTAGTGCGGCGTCTGGCGCGGGACTTCCCGCAGGCCCAAGGGGGCGTCAGCTTGAGCCTTAGCACGACGCTACCGGAATCCGCCGGTCTCAGCAGTTCCAGCGCACTGGTCATCGCAACCGCGCGCGCGCTCGTGGAACGCAACTGCCTGGAAGACGACCGCACATGGCGCGCCCACATCCCCACTCTGACCGCGCAGGCGGAATACTTTGGCGCTCTGGAAACAGGCGCCGCGTACGGACCGTTTCCCGGAGATCTCGGGGTCGGTGTGTCCGGCGGCGCCCAAGACCACGTGGCTATTCTGTGCGCCAAAGCCGGCTACTGCGGCTTGTTCGGCTACCGACCCGCGGCGCTACATCGCTATGTGCGCTGGCCAGAAGCGTATGTGCTGGCCATTGGCGTCAGTGGCGTCGAAGCGAACAAGACCGGCAATGCTCGCGTTCTATACAACCGCACCGCGCATTCGATCCGGCGTTTGCTCGAAGCCTGGAATGCGCAAACTGGCAACGCGAGCCCCTGCCTGCAAGCGGCCCTCGACACCGGACCGGACGCTTCGAGGCAACTCAACACCATTGCTAGTGGCGGTCTCGAGGGCTATTCCAGCGGCTACCTACAGGGTCGTTTAGCCCAGTACCGCGAGGAAAACGAGGTCCTTGTCCCGGGAACCGCAGGCGCCTTGGAAACGCAAAATTTTATTAAACTCGGCGAACTGGTCGATCGATCACAAGCGCTTGCGGAAAGTGCGCTTTGCAATCAAGTGCCGGAGACCATGCAATTACAGCGCCTCGCACGGGCGAAGGGCGCTGTTGCAGCCTCCGCCTTCGGCGCGGGCTTCGGTGGCGCGGTCTGGGCCATGACACCCACCGATCTAAGCGTCCAGTTTTTGGAGAACTGGCGTCAGGATTACTTACGACATCATCCAGAACATGCCGCCGCGTGCCGCTTCTTCCTCACGCGCCCATCTGCACCCCTGCAGCACATGGGATGCGGCGCAGACGGAACCTAACGAATGGGTGCGCTATCCCGTTATCAGGTGCCTAAGCCAATGGGTATTCGCGACCCGAGGCGAGCCAAGTACTGATGATGCAGGCCCTTCTCGACCGCGCTTCTCTGCTCCAACTCCCGGAGAATATGCACGCACAGGTCGTAACTGCCAAAGCAGTGATGCGCCAAGGCTGAAAACTTCTTAAGTTGTTGGACACTCAGTCGGTCCAACTGCAAAGGATCCCGAATATAAATAATGTCGGATTCGAGTAACTGGTTACCGGGCACTCTGAAATTGTTACTGAAAATTGTTGGTGTAATCGACCAACGTTTCACGTCGAGAAAACAATGTGGCACGAAACCTTGTGAGCGCATCCACAGATCGATCTCACCAAACGTCGGCTGCTTTTCATACAGACAGATCCAAGAGACTTCTAATTGAATTGCAAGGCAATCCTTTAGTTTTTTTCTGCCGTTTTTTAAGACGGTCAACTCAGCCCCTTGAATATCCATCTTGAGAAAATCGATATTTGGCAAAGCTTCCACACTATCCAGCGTGCGCGTCTGCACCCGTGCTGTGCGCTCGATCTGACCAAATTGCTCAAAACCATTGAAAAACCGCAAGGCATCCAGGCGCGGCGCCAGCAGCGACGTCATTCCACTAGGTCCCGTTGCCAAATAGAGCGTTTGCTCCGTGCCGTCAAATAGGAAGTCGGAATAGATTGTTGCACTCTCGCCGTAGGCGGCCTTGATGCTCTCAATCTGTCGCTCATCGCCTTCAAACGCATTCAAGTGCGCCCATTGCTGATCCAGCAGCACTTTATAAATTGGCACCTCCGCTATAGCGGACGCGCCCACATCCATGAGCTGAATCGGAAAATCCAAGGTCATTCCGTCAAAGACTTGCATGGGATGATCTCCTCCGCGCCATAAACTGTGCGTCACCAATTTACCATGACCCCTCGGTTCGCCTGCGACTGGGGAATAGCCGGCGCAACGAATGCATCCAGGACACGGCCCGGAACGCAACGAACCACCGTTTCGATGGGCGCCGAGAAACCCTAGCACGCACCGCTATACGGCCGCCCCGACTTCCATCACCGTGGCCGCAGCGCCGATCAGAACACTATCCCAGCGTTGCGGTGACCCCATAGGTCGCGGTTTTTGAAAGCCTAGGAGTCGAACCTACACCCGCGCGTCGGACCTACCAAACTGCTCGACGCCATTCGATTGGCTAATCACTTAGGCCTAGAGCCCGTGGATTGCGACGGTGCCAGCTGTATCCACCTGGCTGACGACGCCGGTGCCATAACGGGCGCGCTGGGCCGTGTGCCAACGGCTCCGGACGATCTGTCGCGCCCGCAACCCTTTGTAGTGACCGGAGCCGGAAAACTGCGACGAACAATCTGCAGCCACCGTCGCGCGCCTCGTCAGCACAGGACCGAGACCGCCAGGTGGATTGGTTAACGTTCGCAACGGCTCTGAGCATGACCGTCACTTCCACTGCCCGACACGTCGGGAGATGACTTAATCCATACACCGGTCGTCCAACCCCGGGACCCGCTTGTAGACACCGCAACAGCACGACAAGCGAGTGGGCCGACCGGTCTGCGCTGTGAGGATGGCCTTATTTGGCGTGGGGGCCTAAATCATCGAACTCCGCAATCACAGGCTCACCTTCGAGCACCGCAAATGGCTTTAATTTGAGCTGAAACCGCTCTCGGGCACTTGGCTGCGCTAAAGTCGCCGCGAGGGCCTGGTTCAACTCATAGGCGTCAACGTCATAACCGGCTTCCTGCATCGCCGTAGTGAAGGCCTCTACGTGGGCCGCGCCGGCCTGATACACCCCTGGCGCAAACTCGGGGTCAATTTCCAAATCGTCCGGCTGCTCATAGGACTGCTGGCAACCCGCGGCGTTGGTCGCGTGATAGTTGCGACACGAATGGGGCCGGACTACATAAATGCCGCAACGTCCATCGCTAAGAAAGGGACACTTTACGTTCCGGCTGCCTCGCTCGTCCGCGCCTAGATTTTCGAAGACGACACTATTGGCGTGCACTTGCGCATAGACCCTCGATTTTTCCTCGGTCGCAAATGACTGCTCTACAAAATCGAGGATCGCGAATACCTCCACCGGACGCACATCGACCGTGAAGTAGCAGCACCAAGCACACCCGCTCTTGCAGGCCAGCGAACTGACATCCGGCGCGTCGGCTATGCGCTGTTCATGCACTTGCCTCGAGTTGGCCAGCGCCGCAAACACCCCCAGAGTTCGCAGTTCGTTTGCAGCCCGCGCGTAGTCGCGGGACAAGATGTCGCGTATAAGACGGACGTCGAGGGTAAACTCCATAGGGTCAATCATAATCCGAATTCTCTAGTACCGCCTAACCCGCCCCTCTCGAGTACGAGCGAAATGCGCATTCTCTCCATAATTCCGCCGATGACTCAGCTCAACACGCCCTACCCAT
>CAIVRI010000028.1 GCA_903908265.1 uncultured Pseudomonadota bacterium | reverse complement strand
AGCCAGCCGGCCAGGGCAAAGCGGCGAGAGTGTGTCCCGATCGGCGCTCGACCGCTACGGGGTTGCCGTTAACGTATTGTTTCTAATCGGCTGTTTGGTGGGCGCGACAGGGATCGAACCTGTGACCCCTTCCATGTCAAGGAAGTGCTCTACCGCTGAGCTACGCGCCCTTAAGGGACGCGGAAGAATACTGGACTAGTGCTGTACCCGCAACCTTACTCGCAGGGTCGTGCACACTAGCCGAACGCAAAGAGTGGCGCTTTGGATCCCACGCGGGCTAATTGAGCGCTTTTATCCCACTCGATTGCGGGCCTGCGCCGCCTGCGCTGTATCCAATTGGCTGGCAATGGGGCAGTCTTTGGATTGCCTCGTGAACCCGTTTAGGATGCGTTGGTGCGGCTCGATACAGGTTGTCGGTCACGCGCATTGGTCCATTTTTAGGAGTCTTCCCATGAATTTCCGCATCCCAATTGCGTTGCTCGTCTGCAGTGTGGTCTCGGTTGCCTTCGCCGGCGGGCCGGAGCCGCGCGCGATGACGATGACGAAGCCCGTCAAAGTCAGCGCAGCGGATGCGGCAGGTCCGGTGTTTCACGGTACTTACGCCACCAAAGAAACGGCGGGACCCGATGGCCCAGCCACCGATGTGGTCATGCTGCGATCGAAGGATCACCGCCTGTCGGTGGGCTTGTTTGAGGCCGGTCCCTCCGAGACCGATATAGCCGCCTACGCGGAGGATGAGTTCTTTTACATCCTGGAGGGCGGGATCACACTCACCTCGGCGGATGGTAGCGTGGTCGCCGCCAAGGCGGGCGAGGGCATTGCGATCCCGAAGGGTTGGAAAGGCCACTGGTCGACACAGGGGTATCGTAAGTACTACGTGACCTACGAGACGCCGAAGACCAAGTAAGGGCCCATCGTACCTGCTGCACGCTCTGGGCTTGGCGTTATGCGCACGCCCCGAGGTGTTACCCGAAGTCCGCGATCGGCGTGAGGAGCACCACGCACCCCAAGGCCGCAAAGATCAGCGCGGCCAGGCGGTGTATCCATTGCGTGGGTAGTCGGCCTGCGAGTCGATGGCCGATCAGTACTGCCGGTACGTTGGCCAGCAGCATGCCCACCGTGGTGCCACAGACGACCCAGATGACCGACGCATAACGAGCGGCGAGGGCGATCGTGGCAATCTGCGTCTTGTCGCCCATTTCGGCTAAGAAGAAGGCGACTACGGTGGTGCCCAGGATGCCGTAGCGGTTTGTCGGTAGTGCCTCGTTCTCATCCAGTGTGTCGGGCACAAGAATCCAGGCCGCCATCCCAAAGAAGGCCGCGGCGAGTCCGTAGCGCAACACCGTGGGGCCCAAAAAATGAACCACCACGCGTCCGACGAGGCCCGCGAGCGCGTGATTGACCAGCGTGGCGATGAAGATGCCGGTAATGATCGGCAAGGGACGGCGATAACGGGCCGCCAAGACCAATGCCAACAGTTGGGTTTTATCACCGATTTCGGCGAGGGCGACGATGCTGGCAGAGACGAGAAACGCTTCCATAGAGCAAGCATAAAGGAAACTTAAGCGCGGCTTCCTGTTTGCCTCGTTATGATGCTGCCAAGTCGCGGGAAAGTGCATGCTCGGATTTTGGCGCCACCGTTCTGCTGTAGTGCTCGTGCTCGCCGGTCTCATGATCGGCGCGTGCGCCTTAGTGGCTTCCACCTGGTCCAGCTTTGGCCATACCTGGGATGAGCCTGAGCATCTCGCCGCGGGTTTGCAACTGGTCGATACCGGTCACTACGACTACGACATCCAGCACCCGCCGATCGCGCGCGTCTTACTTGCGATTGGCCCTTATTGGGCCGGCGCGCGCGCGCAGGGCTTGCCGCCGCCCGATGGCAAGGCGGAGGGCATCGCCATTCTCTATGGCGCAGGTCACTACGACCTGTACTTGTCTTTGGCGCGTGCGGGGACGCTGCCCTTTCTCGCCTTGTTGATACTCGTGACCTATCTGTGGGGTCGCACGCTGATGGATCGGCCGGGGGCCTTGGTGGCGGCTGCGCTCGTGGCCACCACGCCGACCGTATTGGGGCATGCGGGCCTTGCCACCATTGACGTGGCGGCGGCCGCCAGTTGCTTGTTGGCGGTCTATGCCTTTCGTCAGTGGTTGCGCCGCGGTCGGTATCGGGACGCGGTGTTTCTCGGCTTAGCGGCCGGTTTGGCACTGGGCGTGAAAATGTCGGCGATCCCGTACGGCGGCATCGCCGGCGTCGTGGTGCTCGGCCTGCACTGGCTAGAGCGGCGGCACGCCGCGCCGTTGGGCCCTGCGATCCGTGCTCGCAGGTGGTGGCTCGGTGGGTTCGGGGCGCTGCTGCTGGTGGGGTTGGTCTTGGATCTGGCTTATGGCGGGCGCTGGATCTATCTGACGGACCATTTACACCATTTCAATCAGGCGATCGGTTATCTGTTTGGGTACAAGACGGGCGTATTTAAAGAGCCTGCCTACGATCTGTTTGAGTACCTGCCAGTGCCGTTGGCGCTGCAGTGGTATCTGGGCGCGCTGCAGGCCATCACGGTGCACAACGACAACGGCCATTTGTCGTATGTGCTCGGCGCGTTGCACACCGGGGGTTGGCCCAAGTTTTATTTGCTGGCGCTGGGCGTGAAAACCCAATGGCCGTTGTTGTTTGGCGCAGTGGCAGGCTTTGCTGTGCTGCTGCGCCGTGCGGTGCGCGACGCGCAGGTGGCGGCTTTGACGCTGCCGCTGATGGGCCTCGGTATTTTGTGGTTTGCATCGGACTATAGCCATATCAATATCGGGGTTCGACACGTGTTGGTCCTCTATCCCTTGTTGGCCGTGGGTGCGGCGGTGGCGCTGCAGGCGCTATGGCGTCGGGGGCAATACGCCGGCGCTGCCGGCTGGGGGGCGTGGCTTTTGGTGGCGGTCGCGGTTGTCGCCCAGGCCTATAGTCTGACGACCACCTGGCCGGACTATCTGGCGTACTTCAACCCCTTCGCGCCAGTGCCGGCGAAGATCTTGGTGGATTCGGATCTCGACTGGGGTCAGGACTTCAAACACCTGCGTCATCGTCTGGCGGTCTTGCACGTCCCTGCGGTGTCCCTGGCTTATTTGGGGACTGCCGATCTGGCGCGGGAGGGTTTGCCGCCGTATCGCTTGCTTGCACCCGATGAGCCGACGACCGGCTGGGTTGCCGTGTCGGCGCTGGCGCGCGCTTATGCGCCGCGGCATCTGGCGTGGTTGGACGCCTATCCGGTGCGCGAGCGGATTGGTCAGACGATCGATCTCTATTACATTCCCGCCGTCTCGGACCCGGCTGCAGCGGGGGTCGGCACAACGCCTGCCAGACCGTGACGCCGGTCGCGGCCGGGTCGATGCCGAAATTTGTTAAACTGCGGTGATTTTTTTCGCCGAGGCCGATTTTCATGCCTGTGATCACCTTACCGGACGGCAGTCAGCGTTCGTTTGACGCCGCTGTCACTGTCGCGGCGGTCGCCGCCAGCATCGGTGCCGGGCTCGCCAAGGCCGCCTTGGCGGGCCGGGTGGATGGGATCCTCGTCGATACCTCCTACCGGATCGAACAAGACGCGGCACTCTCGATCGTGACTGACAAAGATCCGGTCGCGCTCGAGGTGATCCGGCATTCGACTGCGCACTTGCTCGCGCAGGCGGTGCAAGCGATCTACCCGAGCGCGCAAGTGACGATCGGCCCGGTAATCGAGAATGGCTTCTTCTACGATTTTGCCTTCGAGCGGCCGTTTACGCCGGAAGACCTCGAGAAATTCGAGGCGAAAATGAAGGAATTGGCTAAGGCCGATCAGCCGGTGCTGCGGCGCGTCTTGTCGCGGGATGCGGCGGTGACGTTGTTCAAGGGTCTCGGGGAGCATTACAAGGCCGAGATTATCGAGAGTATCCCGGCCGAGCAGGACATCAGCCTGTACGGGCAGGGCGACTGGTTTGACCTGTGTCGTGGCCCGCACGTGCCCTCGACCGGCAAATTAAAGGCGTTCAAGCTGATGAAGGTTGCCGGGGCGTACTGGCGCGGCAATTCCGACAACGAGATGCTGCAGCGCATCTATGGCACGGCTTGGCGTAATGAGCAGGAGCTCAAAGAACATTTGACCCGGCTCGAGGAGGCCGAGAAGCGCGACCACCGTCGTATCGGCCGGGAGTTGGGCTTATTCCATCAGCAGGAAGAGGCGGTCGGTAGTGTGTTCTGGCACCCGCCTGGCTGGACCCTATGGCGGGATGTGGAAAGCTATATGCGAACGCGCCTAGATCAGGCCGGCTATGTCGAGGTCAAGAGCCCGCAGCTGTTGGATCGCTCGCTGTGGGAGAAGACCGGGCATTGGGACAATTACCGCGACAACATGTTCATCGCCGAGTCCGAGCATCGCATGCTCGCGGTCAAGCCGATGAACTGCCCCGGTCATGTGCTGATCTACAAGCAGGGCATGAAGAGCTACCGGGATTTGCCGCTGCGCATCGCTGAGTTCGGTGCCTGCCATCGCAATGAACCCTCCGGCGCGTTGCATGGCCTGATGCGGGTGCGCGCGTTCACGCAGGACGACGCACATATTTTCTGCACGGAAGACCAGATCAACGCCGAGACGGTGGCTTTTTGCAGTTTGTTGCAGTCGGTCTATGCAGACTTTGGCTTCACCGACGTGGCGGTCAAGTTCTCGGACCGGCCGGCCAAGCGGGCCGGCTCCGACGCCACCTGGGACAAGGCCGAGGGCGCCCTCAAGGCCGCCGTCGAGGCCGCCGGCCTTGCGTATACGCTGAACCCGGGCGAGGGCGCCTTCTACGGTCCAAAACTGGAGTTCGTCCTGCGCGACGCCATCGGGCGGGACTGGCAGTGTGGCACCCTGCAGGTTGATTTTGTGCTGCCGGAGCGGCTGGATGCGGAGTATGTGGCCGAGGACAACACCCGGCAGCGGCCGGTTATGCTGCACCGCGCCATTTTGGGCTCCTTCGAGCGCTTCTTGGCCATCCTGATCGAACACCACGCCGGTAAGTTCCCGACTTGGTTGGCGCCCACCCAAGCGGTGCTACTGAACATCACGGATCGGCAGGGGGCTTACTTGGCCGAATGCACCGATTTCTTGAAAAATCAGGGGCTTCGCGTCGAGAGTGACTTGCGCAACGAAAAGATCGGCTTTAAGATCCGCGAGCACACCTTGAGACGGGTTCCGTATCTCTTGGTGGCGGGGGACCGGGAGGCCGAGTCCCGCACGTTGGCCGTGCGCACGCGGTCGGGCAAGGATTTGGGTTCAATGTCCCTCGAGCAGGTGACCGAACTGATCCAGTCCGAGATCGCGAGCCGCGGCCGTCATTCTTTGGAGGATTGACTTATCTCTACTACGAAGCGCATACGGCGCAACGACGAAATTCTGGCGCCGTTGCTGAGGGTGATTGCCGATGATGGGTCGCAGGTGGGTGTGCTAGGGCGGGCGGAAGCTCTGCAGTACGCCGCCTCACAGTCCCTGGACCTCGTCGAGATTTCGCCGATGGTCGACCCCCCGGTTTGCCGGGTGATGGATTTCGGCAAGTTCTTGTTTGAACAGAACAAGAAGGCACATGCCGCGAAGCGCAAGCAGAAGCAGATACAGATTAAGGAAATCAAGTTCCGGCCAGGAACGGATGAAAATGATTACCAGATCAAACTGCGTAACATCATCCGCTTTCTCTCCGAGGGCGATAAGGCCAAGGTCACGCTGCGCTACCGCGGACGCGAGCTGGCGCACCAGGAGGTGGGCCGCCGTTTGCTGGATCGCTTGGTCCTGGACTTGGCGACGCATGCGTCCATTGAGCAGAACCCCCTGATGGAGGGGCGCCAGATGGTGATGATGTTCGGACCCAAAAAGCGGTAAGATTGAAGGTTGTAGACGCAGGTGCTGACACCTGCGACACAAGTGACCGGAGCGCAGGGGTAATCCTTCGCGACGGAACGCCCCGAGCGCCCCGATGGGTTGTGACAGGGTAACGAGTAGTGCCGGCGGTGAGCCCGACCGGTGTGGGAGAGTAAGATGCCTAAGTTGAAGACCAACAAGGCTGCGTCGAAGCGTTTTCGCAAGACTGCGAACGGTTTCAAGCGCGGCCAGAGCCATAAGCGCCACATCCTGACGAAGAAGCCCTCGAAGCGTAAGCGCCATCTGCGTTCCGGGAAAATGGTGCACGAGTCCGATCTCGGACGCGTCACCCAACTGCTTCCGAACCATTAAACGACGTCAGGAGATAAGCAATGGCACGAGTTAAGCGTGGCGTCATCGCCGGACGCCGTCACAAAAAGATTCTCAAAAAGGCCAAGGGCTACTACAACGCACGCCGCAAGGTGTTCCGTGTAGCGAAGCAGGCGGTCATCAAGGCCGGCCAGTACGCCTATGTCGGTCGCAAGCGCAAGAAGCGCGATTTCCGTTCGCTGTGGATTCAACGTCTGAATGCCGCGGCGCGCGCCTATGGCCTGAACTACAGCCGTTTGATCAACGGCCTCAAGGTGGCTGGGGTCGCGATCGACCGCAAGTCGCTCGCCGACATCGCCGTCCACGAGCCGGCGGCTTTTGGCGCGATCGTCGAGCAGGTTAAGGCGGCCACTGCCGTAGCGGCGTAATGCCGTGGATCTCGGTAGCCTCGTCAGCTCGGGTCTAGCCGAGATCCAGTCCGCCGCGGATCTGATCGTCCTCGATCAGATCCGTGTGCGCTTGCTCGGTAAGAAAGGTCAGGTGACCGAGCAGTTAAAATTGCTCGGTACGCTCGCACCCGACGCGCGTCGCGAGGCTGGCGCTCGCATCAATGAGGCCAAACAGTCCCTGACTAGTGCCATCGATGCGCGCAATGCCGCGCTCGAGGCGGCGCTCGTTGCCGCGGCGCTTAGTGCCGGCACGATCGATGTGACGCTGCCTGGTCGTGGTCAGCACACCGGTGCACTGCATCCGGTCACGCGCACGCGCTTGCGGATCGAGGAAATTTTTCAGCGGGCGGGCTTCACGGTGGCCGAAGGCCCTGAAGTCGAGGATGACTTTCACAACTTTGAAGCCCTCAACATCCCCGGCAATCATCCTGCCCGGGCGATGCATGACACCTTTTATTTTGGCGATGGACGCCTGCTGCGGACGCATACCTCGCCGGTGCAGGTGCGCGCGATGTTGGCCCATGCGCCACCGCTACGCCTGATCAGTCCGGGCCGCGTCTATCGCTGTGATTCGGATCAGACCCACACGCCGATGTTCCACCAGCTGGAAGGCTTGGTCATCGACGAAAACGTGAGTTTCGCCAATCTGAAGGCGATCCTGCGGCGCTTCGTCTCGGCGTTTTTTGAAAAGCCGCTGGAGATCCGCCTGCGGCCTTCTTATTTTCCGTTCACGGAGCCCTCGGCGGAGGTGGATTGTCAGTGCGCCTTCTGTGAAGGCCGCGGCTGTCGTGTCTGCAAGCAGACCGGCTGGCTGGAAGTGTTGGGCTGTGGGGTCGTCCACCCCAATGTGCTGCGCAATTGCGGGCTGGATCCGGACCGGGTGTCGGGTTACGCCTTCGGTATGGGGATTGAACGGTTCTCTATGCTGCGCTATGACGTGAACGATCTGCGGTTGTACTTCGAGAACGACCTGCGGTTTCTCAGCCAGTTTGGCCGGGCGTAACACGGTGGGGGGGACGCAATGAAGCTGAGTCTCGCATGGCTCTCGGAATGGGTTCGTCTACCGGCGGACGTCGCGGCGTTTGCGCATGGGCTGACGATGGCCGGTTTCGAGGTCGAGGGACGCAGCGCCGCCGCTCCGGATTTTACCGGCGTCGTGGTGGGGCACATTCTGAGTGCCGAGCAGCATCCGCAGGCCGACAAATTACGCGTCTGCATGGTGGACGCCGGCGACGGCGCGGCGCTGCAGGTTGTGTGTGGCGCCGCCAACGCGCGCGCCGGTATCCGCGTACCGTTCGCACGCGTGGGGGCGCAATTGCCCAACGCGGTGTCCATTGGTCAGGCGCGACTGCGCGGTGTCGATTCGTACGGCATGCTCTGTTCGGCGCGGGAACTGGGGCTCGGTGAAGGGCATGCCGGTTTGCTCGAGTTACCCGATGCGTTCGTCATCGGTGCTGATTTGCGTCAAGCCCTGCGGCTGGACGACACCGTGTTGGAGATCAATTTTACGCCGAACCGCGGCGATGCCTTGTCGGTCCTCGGCGTGGCGCGCGAGGCGGCGGTGCTCACCGACTCGACGCTATGTATGCCGCCGATCGGTGCGGTGGCCGCGCTCTCAGAGGCGCGCTTGCCCGTGCAGCTGCTGGCGACCGCAGGCTGCGCTCGCTTTGCCGGCCGGGTCATTCGCGGCGTGGATTCCAAGGCGCCGACGCCGTTGTGGATGCAGGAGCGCCTGCGCCGTGCCGGGCTACGCAGTTTGGGGCCCTTAGTGGATGTCACCAACTACGTGATGCTCGAGTTGGGCCAGCCCATGCATGCTTATGATCTGCGCTGCCTGGAAGGTGGACTCGAGGTGCGTTGGGCGCGGCCGGGCGAGGCACTGGAATTGCTTGAAGGCAGTACGATCCCGTTGGCTACCGACATGCTGGTGATTGCCGACGCGGTGGCCCCGGTGGGCTTGGCAGGCATCATGGGCGGGAAAAAGAGTGGCATTGCGGACGACACCACGGATGTTTTTCTGGAAGCGGCTTGGTTTAACCCGACTGCGGTGGCCGGTCGCGGTCGTCGCTTTGGCATTCTGACCGACGCCTCGCAGCGCTTTGAACGTGGCGTGGATCCAGCCGGTACGGTCCGGGCCTTGGAGCGGGCGACCGCATTGCTGCTAGGCATGGCCGGCGGCGTTCCCGGGCCCGTGGACGTGCAGGAGGCGCCCAGTGCGCTGCCGCTACGGCAACCCATTCCATTGCGCGCCCGCCAGATCGAGCGACTGATTGGCATTCCGATTCCGGCCGCACGGGTCGACGCGATCCTGCGCGCCTTGGGCATGGCGGTCGAGGCGACGCACGACGGCCATCGCGTGACCCCACCGAGTTGGCGCTTTGATCTGGTGCAGGAAGCGGATCTGATCGAAGAAGTGGCGCGCGTCTACGGCTACAACCAGATCCCGGAGATCGACCTGCCAGTGCCGCAACGACCGGCGACAGTGACCGAAACCCGGATCCCGGCCCAGCGCTTCGCGTTGGGACTGGTCGATCGCGGCTACTACGAGGCGATCAACTACACCTTCGTCGATCCCGTGGCGCAGCGACGCTTACATCCCGAGCAGGCGGCGCTGGCGCTGGCCAATCCCATCGCCTCGGACTTAGGGGAAATGCGGGTCTCGCTTTGGACGGGACTGCTGAAGTCTTTGTCAGAGAATTTGCGGCGTCAGCAGGACCGTGTTTATCTCTTCGAGCAAGGCGCGAAGTTTGTCTTGCAAGATAATGAATTAAAAGAAATTAACTGTATCGCTGGCATCGCTTATGGGGCCGCACAGCCGGAGCAGTGGGGCAGCCCGAAGCGGCTGCTCGACTTTTACGATGTGAAAGCCGACGTGGAGGCGTTGCTCGCGCTGAATGGCGCTGCGGACTGGCGGTTTGCGGCCGGTGTGGTCAGTGGCTTGCATCCAGGACAGTCGGCGCACCTGCTGCGCGGCGAGCAGTGGGTCGGGTCGCTGGGTGCACTGCATCCGGAACTGACGCGCGCGCTGGATTTGCCGAGCGCCCCGTACTTGTTTGAGATTGAGCTGGCGGCATTGGCAACGGCGGCCGTCCCCAAAGCGAGCGAATTATCGCGCTTTCCAGCCGTGCGCCGGGACCTCGCAGTGATGGTGGACGAAGCGCTCACTTTCAACCAGTTGCGTGAATCTGTTATCGTTGGCCTCGCACACTTGCTACGTGAAATCCGCATTTTTGACGTCTATCGCGGGAAAGGCATCGAAAATGGACGAAAAAGTGTCGCTTTGGGGTTGATTTTACAGGACAAAAACAAGACCCTTACTGACGCAGACGTGGATACCGTGATGCACGGCATTCGCGCCCGTCTCGAAAGGGATTTGCAGGCCACCTTCCGAGACTGACTCGGATTCGGGAACCCAACGATGGCATTGACCAAAGCTGAGATGGCTGAGGCGCTGTTTGATCAGCTCGGCCTCAATAAACGCGAAGCGCGCGAGCTCGTTGACCTTTTTTTTGAAGAGGTCCGACTGGCGCTCTCGCAGGGCGAGCAGGTGAAACTGTCGGGCTTCGGCAATTTCGATCTGCGCGACAAGAACCAGCGGCCTGGCCGCAATCCCAAGACCGGCGAGGAGATTCCGATCAGCGCCCGTCGTGTGGTGACCTTCCGCCCCGGTCAGAAGTTGAAGGCACGGGTGGAAGCGTATGCTGGAACCAAGTAACAACGCCGAACTGCCGACCATACCGGGCAAGCGCTATTTCACCATCGGTGAAGTGAGCGAATTGTGCTTGGTCAAGCCGCACGTGCTGCGTTATTGGGAGCAGGAGTTCCCGCAACTCAAACCGGTGAAGCGGCGCGGCAATCGCCGTTACTACCAGCGTCAGGATGTGCTGGTGATCCGGCAGATTCGTAGTCTGCTCTACGACGAAGGCTTCACGATCGGCGGCGCCCGCCAACGTCTGGCCGGCGATGAGAACCGCGAGGACGTCTCACAAAGCCAGCAGATTGTCCGTCAGGTCCGTTTGGAGTTGGAGGACTTGCTGAAGTCGCTGCGACGCTGAGCGTACTTTAGCGGTGGCCTCGAGGGCCGCCTTCGTTTACACTTTTCGTTCAGTCAACGTCGCGGTTCCCGCGGCGTGCCTCCGGTCGGGGCGTAGCGCAGTCTGGTAGCGCACTTGCATGGGGTGCAAGGGGTCGAGAGTTCAAATCTCTCCGTCCCGACCAATTAACACGCAGACGGCGAAGCGATTCGGCAGATCCAGACCAGTAGCCGCATGCGGCCAGGGTTCAGGGGCCCGTTCCGTTTCGGGGGCTGGAGCCCGGTGCACAGAGCCTACTGGGCGCTCTGAAATGCCTGCCCCCAGGCATCCGCGGCGTACAGCGCGTCCATCACCGCATCCACGGTCACGACGAAGGGTTCGTTATGCGCCGTCTCACCGATCGCTGTGGCGCGCGTGGCAATCGCGCGCGCGGTGTCGCGCGTCAGCGCTGCGATGCCTAGGGCCTGCAGCGTGATCGGCAGGCCGACGGCGTGGCAGAACTGCATGACTTCTTCCACTTGCGCCGAATCCCGCCCTTCGAGCACCAGTTGCACGAGCGTGCCGAAGGCGACTTTTTCGCCGTGCAGGTAGGCGTGGGTTTCCGGCGCCGCGGTGAGGCCGTTGTGCACCGAATGGGCGACCGCAAGCCCGCCGGATTCAAATCCCAGGCCTGAGAGCAAGGTGTTGGCCTCGACAATGCGCTCGAAGGCCGGGGTGATGGCGCCGGCATGTGCGGCGGCGACCGCGGCTCTGCCGTCATTCAATAACGTGCGATAGCACAGCGCCGACAGTGCAGCCGCTGCGATCGTGCTGGCGCCACCCATCGCGTTGGGCTTGTGGGCCCGCTGCGCCGTGTCGGCCTCAAACCAAGTCGCCAAGGCATCCCCCATGCCGGCAATCAGATAACGGACGGGTGCGCGGATGATGACCGAGCTGTCGACCAAGACCAAGTCGGGGTTGCGCTTGTAGAACAGACACTTCTCGAAGACACCCGCTTCGGTATAGACGATCGATAGCGCACTGCAGGGCGCATCACTGGCGGCGGTCGTGGGGCAGCAGACCACCGGCAGAGCTAATTCGGAGGCGACCGCGCGTGCGGTATCCAATGCCTTGCCGCCGCCTACACCGACCACGCAACGCGCGCCCATCTGCGTGGCCTTCTGTTTGCCGCGGGCAATTTCCTCCAGTGAGCACTCGCCGGAGAAGGGGAGCACGTCGAAGGCAAAATCGACTGCTTTGAATGTCTCAATCCAAACGGATTCGAGTAGCTTGCGGGGGCTGGCACTGGCGATGATAAGCGCGGGCGGGGATAGGCCTAATTTGCGCATCTCCTCTGCCAACACGCGTGTGGCCTGTCGGCCTTGGATATAACGGGCTGGGGCGCAAAAGATATGCAACATGACCGTTGTTTTACTCCGGGCTAGGGTGAGAGTCGGGCGTGGTGACGGGTCGACTCTTTCAGTGCGCCGCACCCCTAGTCAGGCTGACAGTCTGTCGCAAACCATCGCCGATGTCTTGGTCCGCACTGCGGTAACGCGGTCTCACTGCGGCGTTGATCGCCCGTGCGCCCCCCACAAGGCGTGGAACGGTGACGCGCGGTTACCGGCAAACACACGGTTCCTAGACGGGGCCGAGCCGATGCATGCCGCGCGCCCGGTCAGGGGAACCTGGTGCACCGGCCGCGCGCATCCCTGGGGCCGACGGCGCCGTTTCGCGCCGCAGAGGACGGCGTGGTTGCAGGCAGGTGTGCATTAGAGTACGCAAGCCAGACGGCATTACTGTGTGCAGTGCCAACCGCTAGGGTCAGCGATGGGCGCGGGTCCCCGAGCACACGGCTAATTTAACGTTGCCATATCTGTTTTAGTTGCGGTACTGTCATTTACTTATTCAGGGCGATTGTTACGCCTAAAAGTGAAGCTTGGGCATAAAAGCGGGGGGGCGATGCAAACACCACCGAGACCTGAGAACGAGCAGCAGCGCTTACACAGCCTGCGGGCGCTTGATATTTTAGATACAGACGCAGAGGAACGCTTTGACCGACTGACCCGCTTAGCCCGCATGGTCTGTCGGACGCCAATTTCGGTAATCAGTTTGGTGGATGAGTATCGACAGTGGTTTAAGTCCGTCGTCGGTCTCAATGTGCGGGAAACACCACGGGATGTCTCTTTTTGTGGGCACGCGATTTTAGGACACGCCAGCATGCGGGTGGAAAACGCGCTGGAGGACCCGCGTTTCGCGGATAACCCGTTGGTGGTCCAAAATCCGCATATTCGCGCTTATGCAGGCGCGCCCTTGCGCCTCCCCAACGGAGCGACGCTCGGCACGCTGTGCGTCATTGATACCGAGGCGCGTAAATTTTCGGATGAAGAGATGACAGCTTTAGAGGACTTGGCGCGATTGGTTGAGAATGAATTGTTGGCGGTCGAGTTGGCTGCGCTCGATGAGTTAACCATGTTGCCAAACCGCCGTGGCTTGCATTTGCTGGCGCAATACGTGCTCAGTCGAGCCAATCGCAGCGCAGAGTCGGTGTGCGCGTTAATGATCGATATAAATGACTTCAAGTTGATCAATGATCAATTTGGTCATGCGGCAGGCGACCGCGCTTTACAGGAATTCAGCGCGACGCTGCGTGACTTGTTTAGAAAAACCGATGTGATTGCGCGGGTCGGTGGCGATGAATTTGTGGTGCTCGCGCAGGCCGATTGCGCGCTAATTGCGGAAATATTGGCTTGCTTCACGTCTCGGCTGCAAGAGCATCTGGGCAATCTCGGCGTCCCCTTCACGATTCACTACAGCGTGGGGATGGCGCAATATGATCCGCAGCGGCACGCGGATTTCTCGTCGTTGTTGGCGGATGCGGATTTGGCGATGTATCAGAGCAGGAACATCCGAACGACGCGCCGCGTCTGCGTCGGGGCTGGACATGATGCTCAGGAAATGGCTGCGGTGGCCCCAACGGCCTGATCTGCATCCCTAGCATCGGCGGCATCAGCCACTCTCCCAAGGAGTTTTCCCGACCGAGCGACATCGAGAACGGCGCTAACGTGCTGTTTGAAACACTGCGCAACGTGGACGCTCCGCGCAGACAACAATAGCCCATTGCCGGGCAATCCACTTATTTTAAGCACGCCTCTACTGACTTCAGCGCAGAGGCCAGCGACCAACATGCAACTGCTGCCGGTTCGATAAATGTATCGATGAGAAATCTATGGAATTTGATCTGACTGTCGACGGTGTAGTGAAGATTAGATTTATGGTTCCAGAGGGAGACGAGGGGTGAGCGCCAACGTAGCACTCGATATTCCGATCAGTTCACGGCTCCGGCCCTGCACGCCATGGAAAAAAATATTTCTGGTGCTCACGACCACTATGTTCAGTCTCTGTAGTAGCGCGGTCACCTACGGCGCGCCAACGGCGCTGGTGGCAGCTCGCTCCATTGATGGTCGCAGCGACACTTTGAGCAAGGCGACCGTTGTGGTCGTTGATGGCAAGACGATTGTCGCGATTGGGGGGGCGCTCAGTGATCCCGGCGGATGCCGAAGTGATCGAATTGGCCACCCGCTGCTCGGTATCGCGCGCGCGGCACCAGCGCGACCCGGAATCGGTCGCGACGGACTAGGAGTAGTCTACCGTCCCGCCACGAGAGCGCGCTAAAACGGACGCGTGCGGCGTCGGCCGCGCGCACTGCCGGTCGTGTAAGCCACGCGTTGCCGTTGACGATCGCATCGTGGTGTTGGGCGGAAGCACCGTGCCCGAGCCGCGCCAAAACCCGGTGCATGCCCAGAGCGACGCGCGTCGCGCCTGGGGCAGGAAGGCGTTTTTACGGCGGTCTCATCCGCCGACCTCGCGTGGCCGCGAAGGGACTTTAGGCAATCGCTGCCGGTAAAAGATGCAATCTACGTACGCGCGGGTGGTTTGGCATGACAGCGCGCAGCGTCCAGATGGGGGCTGCACACACTTTTTTCGCGATTAGCCATTTTGAGTGCCGTGAACGCGCTTTCAAGAAACGGAAATAATTTAGTAATTTTTCGGGTCTGATTTCATGAGATTGAAATATTACGGAAACATACTACGCGCCGTCGGTGAGGAATCTGGATGTGCTCCGTCCACGCCGCCGATTTTTCGCTGGCAATACCCCTGCATCTAGGCTCCGGAGGGCCGCTTATGAAGAGTCACACACGGTTTTTGGTTGCTACTGGCGTAGCGCTCGCCCTCGGCATGGGGCTGCCCTTGGTCGCTCAGGCGTCGCCGTCAGCAAAGCAGAAAGAACAACTTGCCGCGCAGCAGAATGAAATTCAGACGGTTCGAGATCAGGTCCAGGCGTTGGTCGATCGTTTGAACAAGCTCGAAGCGGCGAATGCGCAGTTGCAACAGTCGAATGCACAACTGCAGGGCATGAATGCGGACTTGAAGGCACAGTCAGAAAAGGTTGAAAAAATTGAGCAAGCCGTGACGACCGGCGAAAAGGCCCGCGATGCGCAAAGCGATGCGATCGCGAAAACGGCCGCCAAGGTCGGTGCGGTGGATTGGGCCAGCAAGATCAAGTGGAATGGCGACTTCCGCTACCGTAATGAGTCCATTATCCGCGACGTGAAGACCGATCAGGATCGCGAGCGTATTCGGGCGCGCTTTGGTTTCGGGGCGAAGATCACGGATCAGTTGGCGGTGGATGTGCGCTTGGCGACGGGTGCGGACGATCCGCGCTCGGATAACACCACGATGGGTGCGGCGGGCACCGGTATGGCGCGCCGCTCGATCGGACTAGACCTGTTCTACGCGACCTGGAAGCCGCTGGCCGGCACTGCCGTGGTGCTCGGTCGCCAGCCGTATCCTTATTTCCGTCCAGGCCAAAGCCTCTTGAATGACAATGACGTCAATCCTGAGGGCGTATCGGTCGGCTACAAGAGCGGTGATTTCTTCGCCAGCACCTTCGGGTTCTGGTTGTCCGAGATCAGTTCGGCGTCGATCGATCCGACCACCGGGGCGCAGACCGCCGCTTTGAGTAAGCAGGGCAATGGCGCTAACTACGACGGCGCGCAGGTCGGCTATCGCTTCCACCTTGGTGACGTCACGACGCTGACCGCAGCACTGATGTACACGAACTGTGGTGGCTGTAAGGGGCACCAGCCGTTCTGGGTCTCACAAGGATCGGCAGCGACCGTGGCGCAGATCAGTGCGGCGGCGAATGGCAACAGCACCGATGCAAATGGCAACTTGCTGTACCAGTTCCAGAATACGCAGGGTAGCCTCGAGTTAAACACCCACCTGTTCGGTTATCTGCCGCTGCAGGCGTTCGCTGACTACGCGCACAACAGCGGCGCCTCCAATGGTCAGGACACGGCCTATACCGCCGGGTTCTTGCTTGGCAAGGCCGCCGACAAGGGTAAGTGGGAAGCGGGATATGCGTATGAGAAGATCGAACGCGACAGCTACTTTGGGCAGTTCGTGGACTCGGACTTCGCTGGCGGCGTCACCAACGGCAAGGGCCATGTGATCCGCTTTGCGTATATGCCGGTGAAGAACTGGACGCTCAAGGCCACCTACTTCATCAATAACTTGAACATTGCCGGTAGCGCCGATCCGATCAAGTCGCCGCACGACGAGGCCTACCGTCGCCTGCAGTTGGACTTTGTCCTAAAATACTGAGCGCAGACCGGCTTGGTAGGAACGACGGGGCCGTTAAGGCCCCGTTTTTTTTGTCGGCGCGGGCCACGGTGTGGTCTGGCCGTTGCTGTTGCAGACGCTTTGGGTTGGTACAGACGTGCAACCGGCGGCGCCGGCACGCAAGCGCCGCGTGCGCAGACGGTAAACAAGGCGATTCTCTCTGGCACCGCGCAGCGGTGCGTCACCCAGGTGCGCAGACCGGACACGGGCAGTCGCGGCCGGGCAGCCCGTACGCTGTGGCCGTCGTCGGCGCGAGCCTGCGCGACGCTGTGGATGCGCCGGCCATGCCCGGCACGGGGGGCCCTAGCGGCGACGCCAGCGCCGTCCACGACGACCCTGGCGTCGTGTCCAGTCAGCGCCGCTGCGATCCGCGCATGGGGCATGGGGGGCGACTGCAGCGCCGCGGCGACCGCTGCGTAGCGACACGGCGAGTGCCTGCGGTTCGTCTGTCGTTCGCTGCCACGAGGCCTGCCCGGCCTGCTAGGCGTTTGGATCGGCTCACAGGCCGACGATGCCGACGATGGCGCCTGTCATCAGCGAAGCGAGGGTCGCTGCCCACAAGGCGCGCGGCGCGAGTGCCACCAGGTCGGCGCGGCGCTCGGGCGCCATGGCGGCAATGCCGGTGACTTGAATACCCATACTGGCGAAGTTGGCAAAGCCGCAGAGGGCGTAGACGGTCACCAGACGGGAACGGGGGTCCAGTACGTCGGGGCCTGCTGCCGCGAGGCGCAGATAGGCGATGAACTCGTTGAGGACGGTTTTTACGCCAAGGAAGTGGCCGGTGATCACCGCATGGTGCCAGTCCAATCCCATCAGCCAGGCGAGCGGGGTAAAACCCCATCCGGCCACCCGTTCCAGCGACAGCGGGGTGCCCGCGACCAGGGGTGCGGCCGAGAGGCCTTTGTTGGCCAATGCGACCAGCGCCACCAACACCAGCAGCATGGCCAGCACGTTTAGCCAGATCAGCAGTCCGTCTGCAGTGCCCCGCGTGAGGGCATCAATGGTGCCGCCATAGGGCCGGGGTGCCACGATGGGGCTCGGATCTCCTGCATCGGGGACCATGATGTGGGCAAAGAGAATGGACGCCGGAATAGACATGAGCGACTTGGTCAGGAGGTGCGCCGGTACGTTTTGCATCTGGCCGGCCAGCACGATGGAGTACAGCACCATCACGCTGCCGGCAATCATGCTCATCCCTGCGGTCATCAACAGCATCAACTCATAGCGAGACATGGTGGCGAGGTAGGGTTTGACGACTAAGGGGGCCTCGACTTGACCCAAGAAGACGTTGGCGCTGACCGCAAATCCGGCCGCTCCACCGGTGCCAAGCGCCTTGCGGAACACGACCGCGATCGCACCAATCACGGCCGGCAGGATGCGCCAGTGCCACAGCACGGCCGATAAGGCCGAGATCACGATGATCAACGCCAAGGATTGAAAGCCGAGCACGAAGGAGTTGGCCGATTCGGTGACCGCAAACGGGGCAGGGCCGCCGCCGAGGTAACCGAATACGAACGCGGTGCCCTCGCGCGTGGCCTCACCGAGTGCGGCGACCCCCGCATTGAGTAGACCTAGCGCTTGGGCGATGGGTGGTACCCGCAACAACAGGGCACAGATGGCAAATTGCAGAACCACGGCAACCGCGACGCGGCCCCAGCGAATGTGGTGACGGTTGGCGCTGCATGGCACCGCAAGGGCAATGAAGACGACGATGCCCAGACTCGCCTGCAGGTCGCGTAGTTCGAGATGCATAGTCAAGGACCGGCTGCCGGGGCGCGTGCGCGGCGCACCCAAGCCTCGACGTCTTCGAGTTTGCGTGGAATATCGCGGGTGAGCAGTCGGTAGCCGGTGTCGGTCATCTGTACTTCGTCCTCAATACGCACGCCAAAACCCTCCGCCGGCAGATAGACGCCCGGCTCGACCGTAAAGACAGCGCCGACCGGAATGGGTCGTTCCATGTCGCCGCCATCATGGACGTCCAAGCCGACAAAGTGACCAAAGCCGTGGATAAAAGCGGCCAGATACCCCGTACGGCGCAGGGATTCCTCCGCGACATGCTGCAGTTCTGCCATGGAGACGCCGGGCTTGATCGCCGCAAAGATATCCTCTTGGGCCTGGTAGACCGCGCGGTAGACCTTCGCTTGCGCCGCAGTGTAGTGACCGGAGACCGGGTAGGTACGGGTGACATCGGCCGCGTAACGGCCATATTCGGCTGCGGCGTCGATGACGACGAGATCGCCCTCTTGCAGTAAGCGCGAGTTCTGGTCCCAGTGCAGCACGGCGCCGTTTGGGCCGCTGCCTACGATGGACGGATACGACAGTCCGGTGGCCCCCGCAGCGTAGAAACTGTACTCGAGCTGCGTCTGCACGTCGCGTTCGGAGACGCCGGCGATGGTGGCGCGTGCGGCCGTCTCGTGGCCGGCGGCGGTGATTGCGATGGCGCGTTGCATCCGCGCCAGTTCTGCTTCATCGTGCGCGGCCCGCAACTCGCCCAGCAGCCCGCGTTTGTACTCGGTGCGCAGACCGAATCGGCCGGCAATGCGTTGGGCAAGTTGGGCATCCGCGCGATCCTCGGCTGTTGCCGTGCCCGGTGCGATCACGGCGATACAGTCATGATGCGCAGCGGCGCTGGCTAACGTGGCAGCGGGGTTGCCGCGCCGCACGACATCGACTCCATATCGGGCAATGAGTGCCGGCGAGATCGCTTCGCGCGGGCCGGTCCAGCGTTCCGCCTCGGGGTCCCGCGACTGGAGGAATAGGGTGACCTTGCGGTAGGGCGATTTGGGCTGCAGCAGCAGGTGGGCGCCCGGCTCATTCAGGCCCGTCAGCCAGTAAAAATCAGCGTCCTGGCGAAAGTCTTCCGTGACACCGGAGGTTTCGCCCTGGGCGGACAGGACGGCCGCGCAACCGCCCAGCGCGTCCATGACGCGTGCGCGACGGGCTTGGTAGACCGATGCCGGCAATTCGGCGACCGGGGTGGGCTGGGGATGCGCGTAGCCGGTACCGATGGACGCAGCGAACAACAGGGCGGGCAGCATGCGGAGGCCTTTTGCAGTGGAACGAGTCGTGCAGGCTAGGCTAGGCGAGCGGCGCGCGCGCGGCAAGGCGCACCGTCGCCGGTCGCCCGTACCGGGGGGGCGTTGCGCGGGCAGTCGGCGCGGGCGCCTCGGTTTGCACTGGCGCCGCGCGAGGCATCTCGCTATGGTCAGCGGGAGTAGGTCGACGGTCGGCCGCTAAGGGGGCGTGATGGCGACGGCAGTGCGGGAGATCGTCATCGTCGGCGGTGGTACGGCGGGCTGGATGACGGCAGCCGGGCTGGCGTCGGTCATGCATCAGGGATACCGGATCCGCGTGGTGGAGTCGTCGGAGATTGGCATTATTGGGGTGGGTGAAGCGACCATCCCGGCGATCAAGCTATTCAATACCGCGCTGGGCTTGGACGAGGACGCGTTTCTGCGTCAGACCCAGGGTACCTTCAAGCTGGGTATTGAATTCGCGAACTGGGGTCGTCTGGGGGATTCTTATATCCACGGCTTCGGTCCGATTGGCCGCGCCTTTGGTGCTTTGAGTTGTCACCAGTACTGGCTCAAGCACCGCCTGCAGGGTGGTACCAGCGTGTTGGACGACTATTCGATCAATACGGTTGCGTCCCGGCGTGGCAAGTACATGCGCAGCCGAGCCGACATGCGCAACTCGCCCTTGGCGGATATCGAAAACGCGTTTCACTTCGACGCGAGTCTCTATGGACAGTTCCTGCGCACTTATGCGCAGGGCAAGGGCGTTTTACGCACCGAGGGCACGATTGTCGATGTACGCCTGAAGCCGGAGAACGGCTTTATCGACGCACTGGTCTTGGCCAGCGGCGAGGTGATTAGCGGCGATTTCTTTGTCGATTGCAGCGGCATGCGCGCCTTGCTGATTGGGCAGGCCTTGCAGGAGCCCTATGAGAACTGGTCACACTGGTTGCCCTGCGATCGTGCTGTGGCGGTGCAATGCGAGTCGGCGGGGCCGCCGTCACCGTATACCCGCTCGACGGCGCGCAGTGCCGGCTGGCAGTGGCGCATTCCTCTGCAACATCGGATCGGCAATGGCCACGTGTTTTCCAGCAACTTCATGAGTGAGGACGAGGCGACGTCTATTTTGCTGTCTAACCTGGACGCCCCTGCGCGCGGGACACCGCGGGTAATTCCTTTTGCCCCGGGTCGCCGGCGCCGCACGTGGGTGCGCAACTGTGTGGCGGTGGGTTTGGCGGCAGGTTTCTTCGAGCCGATCGAGTCAACCAATATTCATCTCGTGCAAACCGCGGTGCAACGGCTTATTCAGTTGTTTCCGACAACGGCATTTGAGCCGATGGATACGGCGAAATTTAATGAACAGACGCAGCAGGAGTACGAGCGCATTCGGGACTTCGTCATCCTGCATTACAAGGCCACTGAGCGCGACGATTCACCGTTTTGGAATCATTGCCGCAACATGGAGGTGCCGCAGACGTTGATGGACAAGATCGACCTGTTCAAGGCCTCGGGTCGATTCTTCCGCGAGCAAAATGAGTTATTTATCGAGCCCAGTTGGGTGCAAGTGATGGTCGGTCAGCGCATTCTGCCGCGCGCCTATCATCCTTTGGTCGATACGATCCCCGCAGCCGAGACCGAGGCGTTCTTAGCAGATATGCGGCAGGTGATCTCGAAATGCGTCGATGTGATGCCGCCGCATGCGCAGTTCATTGCGGAACACTGTGCTGCAGCAGCCCCTGTTTGAGGACGCGGCTGGCGCGTCGCGCGCAGCGAACAACCGGACAACTCAGTATCGCTTGGCGATCCCAAGATAGGCTTGAATCTTCGGTGTCGCGGCGTTGATGCCACGGTTAACGCCGATATCCATTTGCAGATTGCGACGCAAGAGACACGCGAAACCGAGATCCAGTGCGGCCTGGTGCGTGGCGCCGGCCGGATCCGCATCCCACGCGCTCCACCATTCAAACGACAGCGACCAATCATGCGGCAAGCTACGACTGAGATTGATCAACTGGGCGCTGGCGGTGTGGTAGCCGCTGCCGGCGGTGTTGTGCAGTCGGTCGATTTCCGGACTCAGGTTCAGGCTCCAGTCGTCATCGAGGCGCACAACCACCGGCACGAGCAGGCCCCATTCGACGGCGCCGTTGCCCAGTCCATGCTTGGCAGTCGGCAGTTTGAGCACGGGCAGCAACGCGATTTCGGTGCGTGTGCCCAGTGGCAAGCGACGTTTTAATTTTAGATACAGATCGCCGACGCCCGCAGCGGTTTCCGATTGCGGTCCGCTGGCCGCGTGCGAGGCAATGGCGAGGGCAGCCGTCGCCTCGACGTCCAGATTGTTTGTAATGCCGTATTTCACGGTGGGGTTTAACAAGACCCACGTCTGTGCGACAACGCCACCGGCGGTGGACTCGCTGTAACTGACCAGATCGGACTCGATCTGCAGGTGCCCGGCATCGGCCGTGCACGTGCCGGTCGATTTGGTCGGGCGGTCGGTACAGAGTGGGGCGGGGTCATTGGCCGAGGCCGCCAGCGCCACGGCGGCGCGGCTCAGTCCGACCAGCAGCAGGGTGCCTAGCAGGCCGGCCCGTCTGAGGCGCCGCGCCGGCGCTCGCTTTGGGGATCCAAACTTAACCGGCGCTGGGCTCATTGCGGCTATTTTGCCGCCCAAGACGTGGCGAAACTGTGCACTAGGTCGCAGTCAGGGACGGTCTGCCGCCGATGCCCGCAAGCCGCCCCGCGGTGGTGTCAGTGAATCCCACGTTGCAAGCGCAGCGATCCCGTTTCAAACTCGGGGTCACGCAAGCGCCCTCGGGTCGGGGCGCGTCGGGAGGACAAATAACATGAAGAACGGTATCCAGGGTCTGGGGCTCGCCGCATTGGTCACGTTGCTGGCGGTTGCCGCGCCGGTGCAGGCGGCGCGCCGCACGGTGCACCGGCAGGCGCAGCCGCAAACGATGTCGCCGGTGCGCGCGCAGTCGGATGATAAATGCGATGCGACCTGCGACGCAGAGTCCGATAAGTGCATGAATCAGGCCGGCAAGGACAGCAGCAAGCAACACCAATGCGATGCCAGCTACGATGACTGTTTGCGCAAATGTCAGGGTTAAAACCCGGATGAAGGCACTGTAGGCGCGGGCTTCGCCCGGTATTCCTGCGGGACTGTTTGTGCGGTTTTGCGATTAAAATGTCACTGCGCGGTTGCAGTTGGCCCCCTTTTCTGTATAGTGCGGTTGCGCCGAGAGGCAAAACAGAATACATGTCCTTGATTTAATGGGTTTTTCAGGCAGTCTGAGCATGATGGAACGGGACGACGAGCACTTCGAACTCGATGAGGAGTTTCTCGCCGACGCCGAGGCCGAGGAGCCGGACTACGATCGCCTGATGGATCGGGTCGATCGCAAGAAGGCGCCCCCGGGTAAAAAGGGGAAAGCCGCTTGGAGCAAACTCGAGGACGTGCTCGCCGAGCGCCGCCTCAAACGCGAGCTTGAGGACTTCGAAAACGACCTCTGAGTCGTCGCGTCCGTCCGCAATCCGCCTGCGCGGCACACGGCGCTGAGCGTCCTCCAGACTAACGGCCCCGTCCGGGCATTCGATCCCCAGATGTCAACCTCTACGCCTCGTTTCGTCGTACTCAAATTTGGCGGCACCAGTGTCTCCAGCGCCGCCAACTGGCGCAACATACTGTGGGTCATCCAGCAGCGCTTGGCCGAGGGCTTGACCCCTGTGGTGGTGCATTCGGCCTTGACCGGCATTACGGATGCCCTCGAAGCGCTGCTGAGCGCGGCAGCGGACGGCCGCCAGAGCGAGGTGCTGGCGACCTTGGCCGAGCGGCACCGGGCACTCGCGCAGCAACTGGGCATGGCCATGCCGGCCGGTGTGCAGCGCCACTTGGATGAGCTGGGGCAGATCACGGCTGGCATCGCACTCGTGAAAGAAACCTCGGAACGGGTGCGCGCTCGGGTGATGTCTACCGGCGAGTTGATGGCGACCGAACTGGCGGCGGCTTGGCTGGGTACGCAGACGTTGGATGTGGAATGGGTCGATGCGCGCACCGTGCTGCGCGCCGACACACAGACCGGTGCACCGGAGAAGGCGCAAATCCTTGCGGCGACCTGTGATTACAGCCCGGATGCCGCACTAAAGGCGCGCTTTGCTACGCCGGGTCGCGTGTATCTCAGTCAGGGTTTCATTGCGGCCGATGCACGTGGCAACACCGTGCTACTCGGACGTGGCGGCTCGGACACGTCGGGTGCGTATTTTGCGGCCAAGTTGCAGGCGGTACGGTTGGAGATCTGGACCGACGTACCGGGCATGTTCAGCGCCAATCCCAAGGGCGTACCGAACGCACGGTTGCTGCGCGCGCTGCATTACGATGAAGCCCAGGAGATCGCGTCTTCTGGCGCGAAGGTGCTACATCCCCGCTGCATCCTGCCCGTCAAACAATACGGCATTCCGCTGTACGTGTATGCGACGCAGACGCCGTCGATCGAAGGCACCCACATTAGCGCGCACCCGCAGGGTGGCGATGCCGCGCAGGTCAAGGCGATTGCCCTGAAGAAGGGCATCACGCTGATTTCCCTCGAAAGTCCCGGCATGTGGCATCAGGTCGGTTACCTGGCCGACGTGTTCCAAGTGTTCAAAACCCGCGGCCTATCGGTGGATCTCGTGTCCACGTCGGAGACTAACGTCACGGTGACGCTGGATCCGGCCGCCAATACGTTGGATGCGGCTGTCTTGGATGGGCTTTTGCACGCGCTGGAACCGTTGTGTCGAGCGCAAGTGATCGGCCCGTGCGCCGCGCTGTCTTTAGTGGGGCGCAATATTCGCGGGATGTTGCATGCGCTTGGCGATGCGCTGCGCCTGTTCGAGCAGGAGCGCATCTATTTGGTGAGCCAGGCGGCCAACGATCTGAATTTCACCTTCGTGATCGACGAGGCGCAGGGCGATCGTTTAGTCGCTGCGTTGCATGATTTGTTAATTCAGGTGGCGGTGAATGATCGCGTGCTCGGTCCGACGTGGAGTGAGCTGCAGGGGCCAGAGGTGCACAGCGACGCGCTGGTGCCGTGGTGGAGCCTGCGGCGGGAGCAGTTGCTCGCCACATTGGGCACTCGGGACGCCGCTTACGTCTATGATCTGTCGGCAGTGACGGCAGCGGCGGCGCAATTGACGTCCATCGCTGGCGTTGATGCCGTGCATTACGCGATGAAAGCCAATCCGCACCCCGAGATCTTGCGGACACTGGCCGCTGCGGGCGTCGGCTTTGACTGCGTCTCGCGTGGCGAGATCGAACACTTGCGTGCCTGTGTGCCGCATATGGATCCGGCGCACGTGCTGTACACGCCGAATTTCGCGCCGCGCCATGAAGTGGAATGGGCGTTGGCGCAGGGCCTGACCGTTACCTTGGATAACCTCTACCCGCTGCGGGCGTGGCCGGAGCTCTTTGTCGGGCGCGATTTGTTTGTGCGCATCGACACCGGCAGAGGGCACGGGCATCACCGGCACGTGCGCACTGCGGGTGTGCATTCTAAGTTTGGGGTGCCGCTGTTCGAGATTGAGGAATTGGAGCGGTTGGTGACTGCAGTGGGCGCGCGTGTGATTGGTTTGCATGCCCACACCGGCAGTGGCATTTTTTCCAGCGACAATTGGCTGGAGGTGGCCGAAACGCTGGCCGCGCTAGGGGAACGTTTCGGTGCAGTGCGCGTGTTGGATCTGGGCGGTGGCTTTGGCGTGCCCGATAGGGCCGGTCGCCGGCCCGTCGATTTGGTCGCCGTCGGCGCCGGTCTGCTCGCGTTCCGTGCCCGGCACCCGCGCTACACGCTCTGGATTGAGCCGGGTCGCTACTTGGTGGCCGCGGCGGGCGTGTTGCTCGCCCGGGTCACGCAGGTCAAAGGCAAGGGGGCGAAGCAGTACCTTGGCGTTGCCACGGGCATGAATTCGTTGATTCGGCCGGCCTTGTACGGCGCCCATCATGATATTGCGAACTTGACTCGTCTCGGCCAGCCGCCGACGGTGGTTTATGATGTCGTCGGTCCGATCTGCGAATCCGGCGATGTGCTCGGTCATGACCGTACGCTGCCGCAGAGCGTTGAAGGCGATGTGGTGCTGATTGCGACGGCTGGTGCGTACGGTCATGCGATGAGTTCGCATTACAACTTGCGCGAACCGGCACCAGAATTGGTGATCTGAGCCGCCAGCGCGGTGCGAAGGAGACGCAGATGAAGGTCGGTATCGTCGGTTGGCGCGGCATGGTCGGTTCGGTTCTGCTCGAGCGCATGCAGGCGGAGGGCGATTTTGCGCTGATCACGCCGATTTTCTTCTCCACCTCACAGCCCGGTGCAGTGGCGCCGGATGTCGGTCAGGGCGCGGACACGCTAAGGGATGGAAACGACCTCGGCGCGCTTGCGGCTATGGACGTGATCATCACCTGCCAGGGTGGTGACTACACCGCCGCCATCCATGCGCCATTGCGCGCGAGCGGTTGGCACGGATATTGGATTGACGCGGCATCCACGCTGCGCATGACCGATGGCGTGACCTTGATTTTAGACCCGGTAAATCGCGAGGTCATTGATGCGGCGCTCGCTGCGGGGCGGCGTGACTACGTGGGCGGCAATTGCACGGTTTCGCTGATGTTGATGGCGCTCGGCGGACTGTTTCGTGCCGGTCTGGTGGAGTGGGTGACCGCGATGACCTATCAGGCAGCCTCGGGCGCCGGTGCGGCCAATATGCGGGAACTCATCGCCCAGATGGGTTCGGTGTATGGGTCGGGTTTGGCGTTGATTGCCGATGCCCGCTCCTCCGTTCTCGAGTTGGATGCCGTGGTGGCTGCGCACTTGCGCAGCAGTGCCTTGCCGCAGAAGGAATTTGGTCGTGCGCTCGCGGGCAATCTGATCCCCTGGATCGATCAGGATCTGGGTAATGGCCAGAGCCGCGAAGAATGGAAGGGTGGCGTGGAGGCCAACAAGATTCTCGGTCGCACTCACAACCCCATTCCCGTGGATGGCATTTGTGTGCGCGTCGGTGCGATGCGGTGTCACAGCCAGGCGCTGACGATCAAGTTGACCGAGGATCGGCCGCTGGCGGAGATCGAGTCGCTGATTGCTGGGGCGAACGCGTGGGTGCGTGTGATTCCCAACGAGCGCACCGCCTCAATGGACGCCTTGACCCCCGTGGCGGTGACCGGCACGTTGCAGGTACCGATTGGTCGGTTACGTAAACTGCCGATGGGTGGCGAGTATCTGACTGCCTTTACCGTGGGTGACCAGTTGTTGTGGGGTGCGGCCGAACCGTTGCGCCGCATGCTGCGCATTTTGTTGGATCGCGCCTGACGCTGCGATGAAACGCTGGGCAGTCTTCACGGTACCGAGGACCGTGTTTGTTCTAGGGCTGGCATCGCTTCTCAACGATGCGGCCAGCGAAATGGTTGCGCCATTATTGCCGATCTTCCTCACGGTCAGTCTCGGCGCGAGCCCACTGGTGCTCGGTGTGGTAGAAGGCGTTGCCGAGGCGGGCGCAGGCCTGCTGCGGTTTTTCGGCGGCCGATTGCTGGACCGCGGCGTGCCCGCGGCGCGCCTGGTACGGGCCGGTTACATCGGCTCCAATCTCGTGCGTCCTCTGATTGCGCTGGCGCGTGCCTAGCCGTGGGTGTTGGTGTTGCGTCTGCTCGACCGGGCAGGACATGGACTGCGCAGTGCGCCCCGTGACGCGATGATCGCGGCGGTGGTAGCGCCGCAGGGGCGTGGGGCGGCTTTTGGTCTGCAGCGATCGATGGACCATGCGGGTGCGGTCATCGGCCCCTTGTTGGCGGCTGCGGTCCTCGCGCTGGGCGGTTCCTTGCCGACGGTCTTTCTGGCCTCCGCGATTCCCGGTGTGATCGTGATGGTGATGCTCTGGCTGGCCTTGCCGACGTTGCCTGTGCCTGCGGTTCTAGTGAACGCGCCGATCCACTGGTCGGCACTGGACCGGCGCCTGTGGGGCCTGCTGGGCGCGGCCTTGTTGTTATCGTTCGCCGCGGTCCCGGAGGCGTTCCTGATGATCTGGGCGGGGCGGCATGGCATTGCGGTGGCGGAACTGCCGTTGCTGTGGGCGTGCACCAGTGTGGCGAAGATGCTCATGGCAGCGCCCTCCGGTCGGCTGTCGGACCGCTTCGGTCGACTCCCGGTGCTGCTGGTGGCTTGGTCAGGGCGGGTCGCTGTGTTGGCCAGCCTCGGGGGAGCGGTAGGAACGGGGGCGTCTGTGGTGGCGCTCGTGGTGGCGTATGGCGCGTGCCTGGCGGTGGCGGAACCGGCGGAGCGCGCGCTGATTGCCGATGTCGCGCCGCCGGCGCACCGAGGCACTCTTTATGGCGCTTATTACGTGGTCTCTGGCATCGGCATTCTGCCGGGCGCGACCGCATTCGGTGCGCTATGGCTCGCAATGGGTCCCGCGATCGCGTTCTATGCGGCGGCCGCGGTCAGTGCCGTGGCGGCAATTGCGATGCTGTTGGCGCGGGCAGCCAATCAATCGGCGGCAGAATGACGCGATTGGAGTTCTCGCGTAACGTCTGCCAGCGATAAGCCTTCGGCGCGCAATAGCAAGAGCAGATGGAAGACCAAGTCGGCACTTTCGCTGACCAGTGCTCGGCGGTCGCTCTGCACCGCGGCCAGCGCGACCTCCAGTCCTTCCTCGCCCACTTTCTGCGCCATGCGCGCCACCCCACGTGCATAGGTCGCTGCGGTGTAACTGGTCGCTGGCGGGTTGCGAATGCGCTGCTCGATGATCGCCTCGAGTGTGTGCAGAAATTCTGCTGGGCGATGCGCCGGCGACGTATCGAAACAATTGGAGGTGCCGGTATGGCAGACCGGCCCGACAGGGCGTCCCCGTACCAGCAAGGTGTCGCGGTCACAGTCGGCGATGACTTCGACCACAGCAATTGAATTGCCGCTGGTTTCGCCCTTGCGCCAAAGTCGTTTGCGGCTGCGACTGTGGAAGGTGGCGTAGCCATCTGTGAGCGTGCACTGCAGTGCCTCCTGCGTCATCCACGCCAACATCAGTACCGCGCCGGTATCGGCATCCTGCACGATCGCGGGTAGCATTCCGTCACTTTTGCTCCAGTCTAGTGATGTCGAATCTAAAGTGAGCATGGGCGCACCGGGATACCCGCTTGGGCTAGTTGACGTTTGAGTGCAGGGAGACGGATTGCACCGCTGTGAAAGACGCCGGCTGCTAGGGCACCATCGACCGCACACTGCGTGAATACATCGATGAAATGGGCTGCCGTCCCGGCGCCACCCGAAGCGATCAGTGGCACGGCACAGACAGCGCGTACGGCCGACAGTTGCGCGCGGTCATAGCCGGCACGGACACCGTCATTGGTCATGCAGTTGAGTACGATCTCGCCGGCTCCGCGCTGCTGGACCTCGCGAACCCACGCAAGGGTCGACCGAGCAGTGCTGCGCGCACGTGACGGATCACCCGTGTGTTGCCAGACTTCATAGCGTGTCGCCTCGGCGGTCACTACGGTCTGACTGTCAATACCGACGACCACACACTGCGAGCCAAAACGGTGCGCCAGCGCGTCGATGAGGCTTGGGTCGGTGAGCGCTGGCGTATTCACAGAAACTTTTTCAGCACCGGCACCGAGTACCGCTTCCGCAGCAGCAACGCTGCGGATGCCACCGGCCACGCAGAAGGGAATGTCGAGTAGGCGTGCGACACGCTCCACCCAGCGGCAATCCACGGTGCGGTCAGACGGACTTGCCGTAATGTCGTAGAAGACAAGTTCATCGGCCCCTTCATCGCGATACCGCGCTGCCAGTGTCTCGATTGCGCCGACCACGACGTGATCGCGAAATTTCACTCCCTTGACAACTTGCCCGTCACGCACGTCCAGGCATGGGATGAGGCGCCGGGCTAGCATGACTGCAAGGCATCCAGACTGAGTTGCCCTTCCAGTAGCGCGCGGCCACAGATGGCGGCACAGAGGCCTAGCGTGCGTAAGGCGGTGAGGTCTGCAAGGCCGCGAATACCGCCCGAGGCTTGCCACTCCACGTGGGGATGGCGGCGTATAGCCTCGGCGTACAAGGCGAGGTTGGGACCTGTCATGGCGCCGTCCCGGCTGACGTCGGTACACAGTACGCATTGCAATCCGAAGCGTTCGTAGTGCGCCACGGCATCCCAGAGGGACGTGGCGGATTGCTGCTCCCAACCGTGGGTGGCGAGGCGCGGTGTGCCTGTGTCATCGAGGCGCACATCGAGGGCCAGTATTAGCCGTGCGCCACCAAAGGCGTGCAGCCACTGCGCAACTTTTGCAGGGTCGGTGACTGCGATGCTCCCGAGCACTGCGCGCTCGATGCCGGCATCGAAGGCGCGCTGCAGGGTGGTATCTGAGCGCAGGCCCCCGCCTAGCTGTACTTTAAGACGCCCATCGGCGACGAGTGCGGTCCACACCGTGGTGTTGTCACCCGCGCCACGTGCCGCATCCAAATCCACGATATGCAGTCGCCTAGCGCCGGCGTCCGCATAGCGCCCGTACACGGCTTGGGGACTGCACGCATAGCGGGTTTGCGCAGCGAAATCACCCTGCAGCAGACGGACGACGCGGCCTTCCTTGAGATCAATCGCAGGAATCAGTTCCATGTTACTGCTCGAGCGCTAAGAAATTGGCGAGTAGGCGTGCGCCCGCCGCGGCCGAGCGCTCCGGATGAAATTGGACACCATGAAAATTAGCGCGGGAGACCACGGCCGCGATGGGCACGCCGTAATCGGTCTGTGCGATCGTGGCGCTGCCGGGGCAAAGTGCGTAGCTGTGCACGAAGTACAGATGCGGGCCCGTGCCTAGACCGTCGAGTAGTGCATGGGGGGTGTTGATCGCGAGTTGGTTCCAGCCCATATGCGGCACGGGCAGACAGGCCGGTAGACGCAAACGCCGCACTACGCCGGGGAGGATGCCCAGACCTTGCACGTCGCCCTCTTCGCAGTGCTCGTGCAACAGTTGCATTCCCAGGCAAATGCCGAGCACTGGTTGCATCAGGCGTGGTAACACCGCGTCGAGTCCGTGTCGCTTGAGTCGCGCCATGGCGTCAGCTGCCGCGCCTACGCCGGGTAAAATCACGCGGCTGGCCGCACGTATGCAGTCCGGATCGGCCGAGAGCAGCGCTGTGGTGCCGAGGCGCTCAAGTGCGTAACGCAACGACGCGACATTAGCGCCGCCGTTGTCGACGATCACAACGCTCATAGCGTGCCTTTGGTGGAGGGGATGTCGGTGCCCTCGCGGCGCACCGCCTCGCGCAGTGACCGACCGACGCCTTTGAAACAACTTTCCACCATGTGGTGCGTGTTCTCTCCCTGCACTTTCAGATGCAAAGCGCAGCCTAACGCGTCGGACAAACTGCGAAAGAAGTGCGGCACGAGTTCGGTGGGTAAACCGCCAACCATCTGCCGAGGAAACGCGCCTTCGAAGACGAAGTAAGCGCGACCCGACAGATCGATGGCAACCTGTGCTTGTGCTTCGTCCATGGCCAGCAAAAAGCCATAACGTGCAATACCGCGCTTGTCACCGAGCGCCTTGCGCAGTGCCTCACCCAAAGCCAACGCGCAGTCCTCAACCGTGTGGTGCTCGTCAATGCGCAGGTCGCCCTGACAGGCGATGTCGATACCGATACCGGCGTGGCGGGCGATTTGTTCGAGCATGTGGTCGAAGAAACCGATGCCCGTGGCAATGCGACTGAGACTGTCCTGATCCAAGTTGACACGGACTTCAATTTGGGTCTCGCGGGTGCGTCGTGCCACCGTCGCACAGCGTGGCGGGTAGGCCAACTGGGCCGAGAGGCTCGCCCAGGTCTCCTCGGGCGTGCCGTCGATGCGCAGGCGATAGCCGGGAAGTCCCAATCGACGTGCCAGTTCTAGATCCGTGTCACGATCGCCAATGACCGCCGAGCGCGTCCGATCTAGGGAATGGTCGATGAGGTACGCATCCACCAGCGCGGTGCCTGGCTTACGACAGGCGCAGCCATCCTCGAGGCGGTGTGGGCAGATCAAAATGGCGTCGAACGCGATGCCCTGGCTGGCGAGTAAGGTCAGCAGAAAGTCCTGCGGCGCGCGAAAATCGTTCGCTGGAAAGCGCGCAGTGCCCAAGCCATCTTGGTTGGAGACCATCACGAAGCGGAAACCCGCGCCAGCAAGCGTACGCAGCGCGGGCACCACGTCCGGTAGCAACCGCAGTTTGTCGATTCGGTCGACCTGGTGGTCGGCGGGTTCCTCGATCAGCGTGCCGTCTCGGTCTATGAACAGAATCGGGGTCATGGCGTCGACAAAGCCTCCAGCAGTCGGTCGTTAATGTCGGGCGCCGAGACGCTGATCCGAATCCCTAGCGGGGTCCGTGGGTCGCGGGTGCAGTCGCGTAGCAAGAAGCCTGCCGCATTGGCGCGGGTCAGGAACGCCACGGGGTCGGTGACGGTGACGAAGAGAAAATTGCTGCTGGATGGGCTGACGGCGAGTACTGCAGGGTGCGTGCGCAGGCGCACAGCCAGTCGGTTGCGTTCGCCAATTAAGCGCTCGATGCGGGCTGTGGCGATCGGTAGGGCGGCCGGGGCGAGCGCACGTAGGGTGGCTTCGATTGTGCCGGTGGACATGGAATAGGGTGGCAGCAGTTTACTCAGCAAGGCGATGATCGATGGATCGGCGATCACACTACCGACCCGAGCGCCGGCCAGCGAGTACGCTTTGGACAAGGTGCGTAGGACGACCAGATGGGGAAATTCGTGCAGGCGTTCGATCCAAGAGGACTGCTGTGAAAATTCCACATACGCCTCGTCAATGACTACCAGTGTCCGCTCGCGCGTCGCGTGCAGTACCGCTTCGATCGCGGCAGGCGCCAGCGTCGTGCCCGTCGGATTGCCGGGTGAACAGAGAAACACCAGCTTGACAGGAGCGCCCTGCAACGCGGTGATGACCGCCTGGGCATCCAAGTCGAAGTGCGGCGCAGGGCGCAGCGGCACCTCAATCAGATCGGCCCCTTGAATCCTGGTCGCGATGGCATACATGCCAAAGGTCGGTGGGCAAACGAGCGCGGCATCCACACCGGCCCGCAGAAAACCGCGGGTGAGCAGGTCAATGCCTTCGTCCGCACCTCGGGTTGCTAACAACTGCGTGGTCGGTACGTTGTAGAGGGTCGCCAAACAGTGTCCCACTGTGGCGGGCGTGGGCTCGGGATATTGGGCCAAGCCGGCCATGGTGTCGTCGCCGACCGCTCGCCATGGGTTTTCGTTGGCGTGCAAACGCACGTGCGTCGTGCTGGCGCTTGGCAAGGCGTAGGCCTGCAGTGTGCGTAGATCCGGTCGGCCTAGTCGGTCAGCGATGTTCATGTGCGTTCCAATACGGCGAGCCGGACCCGCACCGCTTCGGCGTGCGCGCCTAGCCCTTCCAAGCCGGCAAGTCGTACCGCCACCGGGCCGAGATCCTGTAGGCCCGCAGGCGAGAGTTCCTGCACGGTGATCGTGCGTAGAAAATTGTCCAGCGACAGGCCAGAGTAGGCGCGCGCGTAGCCGTTGGTGGGCAACACATGGTTGGTGCCGCTGCAATAATCGCCAACCGATTCGGGCGACCAGTGACCCAAAAACACGGATCCGGCGGCGCGGATCTGCGCGAGCAGCGCCCGCGCACCATCGACCGCGATGATCAGATGCTCGGGTGCGTAGGCATTGGCGACCGTGCAGGCCGTGTCTAAGGAGTCGACCAAAAGGATGCGGCTGTTCGCTAGCGCTGCCGCTGCGATCGTCTGACGCGCTAGTGCACGCAGTTGTGCATCGACGGCAGCGCGCACTGCAATAGCCAACGGGCGTGAGGGTGTGACGAGGATGACTTGCGCGCTCGGGTCATGTTCTGCTTGGGCGAGCAGGTCGGCCGCAACGAAAGTTGGGTGTGCGCTATCGTCGGCGATTACCATGACTTCGGACGGGCCGGCCGGCAAGTCGAAGGCCGCACCATCCGGATCCGCCGCCACCTGCCATTTTGCTGCAGTTACCCAGACGTTGCCGGGTCCGAAAATCTTGTCGACCTTCGAGACCGACTCGGTGCCATAGGCCAGCGCGCCCACTGCTTGGGCGCCGCCGATCTTGTGCACGTGCTCGATTCCTGCGCGACGCGCAGCGACCAGTACGGCAGGGTCCGCTCGGCCATCCGGGCGCGGTGGTGTGACGAGCACACGCGTTGGGCAGCCGGCGAGCGCCGCAGGTACCGCCGTCATAATCGCCGTGGAAGGGAGCGCTGCGGATCCGGCCGGCACGTACAAGCCGACCGCCTCTAAGGGCAGGTAGATCCGTTCGCAGACGACGCCGGGTGCGGTCTCGATGCGTAGATTGGGCGGACGCTGGGCGGCATGGAAGCGCTGCACGGTATCGATGGCGCGTTCGATGGCGGCAATATCGAGGTCCGTCAGTTGGCTTTCTGCCCAGAGAAACTCGGCGGCATCGACGCGGCTGCGGGTCAGTTTCACGCCGTCAAAGCGGAGCGTAAAATCGCGCACGGCGTCATCGCCACGGCGGCGTACGTCGGCAAGAATCTCGGCGACGGCTGCTTGGATGCGCGCGCCAATCACGACCGAAGGCCGCGTCAGTAAGGCCGCGCGTGCGCTGGCGTCGAGCGCGGACCAGTCGTGCAGCGCCAGCCTCATGGCAGCATTTTCTCGACCGGCAGAACCAGTAGGGCGCTGGCGCCGGCGGCCTTGAGGGCCTCGAGTGTTTCCCAGAAGACGTTCTCGCGACACACCGCATGCACGGCCACTTTTTCGGTCGTGCCCTCGAGGGGCACGATGGTGGGGTATTCTGAGCCCGGCAGCAGGCGCCGAATCTCCGGCAGCGCCGAACGCGGCGCGTGCAACATGATGTATTTGCTCTCCTTGACCTGCTGCACGCCATCGATGCGCATCAGTATGCGCTGCAGCCACGCCTCTTTGTCGGGACTGAGCGGTACCGGTGTACGGATCAGCAGGGCCTGACTCTCGAAGATCGTGGCCACTTCGGTGAGATGGTTGGCGCGCAGTGTGCCACCGGTGGAGACGAGATCGCAGATCGCTTCGGCACGACCCAGCCGGGGTGCGATTTCGACGGCACCGGACAGCGTCATGATCTGGGCCTGCACGCCGTGCTGGTGCAGATACTGCTCCGTGAGGTACGGGTACGTGGTGGCGATTCGCAGTCCAGTCAGACTCTGGGGTCCCGCCCAGGCGCAGCCTTCGGGGACGGCGATCGACAGCCGGCAGCGCCCGAAGTCGAGTGGTTGCAGCACTTCGAACAGCGGGCCGATGCCGGCGGCGAGGCACGCCAGTCGCCGTTCTTCCAGCACGTTGCCGCCGACGATGCCAAGGTCACACACGTCCTCGCGCACCAAGTCAGGAATATCATCGTCACGCACGAGCAGGACGTCGAGGGGCATGTTTTCGCCGAAGCACAGTAATTGGTCTTTGCCGCGCGAGGACTTGAGCCCGCAGCGCGCGAGGAGGTCAAGGCAGTGGTCCGTGAGGCGCCCAGACTTTTGCACGGCCACTTGCAGTCGTTGGGCCTTATCCATCGGTACCGCCCAGGCGACTGCGGGCAAGGTCATAGCCGCCATGGCCGGTCGAAAGAGCGCGGGCGACCCGCCCGATGGTGGTGACACTGACACCGGTGCGGCGCGCGATCTCCCGGTAGGGCAGGTTTTTCTCGAGTAGCCCGACTACGGTCCAGCGGTCCGATAGGGCTTGGATCTCGGCGGGAGTACACAAGTCGCGAAAGAAGCGCCGACACTCGTCGGTACTCTGCAGGGACTGCAGCGCGGCATACAAGGCCGTTTCGGCCAAGTCTGCGGCGATGGGATCGGCGGGGCGATGCAATTTCATAGCGTACCAATGTAATAGCGTACTAATACATTAGTGCATTAGCCGATGCGAGGCAAGTCGTTGACCCTCCGTTGGTGGGACCGTACACTGCGCGCGCCCATCTAGACCGGCTGAGGGACTGGCCCTTTGAAGCCGGGGCAACCTGCGCGAAGCGTTCAGGTGCCAACTCCTGCGATGCCCCCGGGTATCGGTAGATGGGCAGCTCGGACCGTCCGGTCCGGCGGCGCCTCGGCGCAACTCAGGAGTCCCTGTGCGTGGCGTCCTGAGGAGTATCGATGTCTGTGGTGTCTGAAGCGGGTCTTCCCGCCGTTCCAAGCAGCGAAGGCGTTATTGCTTTGCCGGCCCCGTGGCCGTTGCATCATGGCGGCATGCTGGCTGCGGCACGTCTGGCGTGGCGCTTGGTGGGTCCCAGTGACGCGCCGGTGGTCTTGGCCATCGGCGGCATTTCCGGTCACCGACGGGTAGGCAGTGACGATAACGGTTGGTGGTCGGCGGTGGTCGGTAGCGGTCGGGCACTGGATACCCGACGGTACCGCGTACTGGGTATCGATTATCTGGGTGGTAGTGCGGACTCCACTGGGCCTGCGCGCGGCGGCGCACCTTTTGCGCCGATTAGTGCACACGATCAAGCCGATGCCATTGCGCTGGTCTTGCAGCGCCTCGGCATCGTGCTGCAGGCGGCCGTTGGCGCGTCGTATGGCGGACAGGTGGTGATGTCTCTGGGCGCGCGTTACCCGATATTGGCGCCGCGTTTGCTGGTGATTTCTGCCGCGGATCGGGTGCACCCGCTGTCGGCGGGTTGGCGCGCGGTGGAGCGCGAGATGGTCCGTTTCGGTATACAAAACGGTGATGCGGAAGGTGCCCTCAAGTTGGCGCGGGCGTTGGCGATGACGACTTATCGCACGCCACGCGAGTTTGAAACCCGCTTTTCAGGCCCCGCACGTCGCGATGCCGATCGCTTTCGGTTGCCCGTCGAGGACTATCTGTTTGCGCGCGGCGACGCTTATGTGGCGCAATACCGACCAGAATCCTTCGTGGCCCTCTCGGAGTCGATTGATTTGTTCAGTATTGATGCCGCAACGGTCGCGGTGCCCACGGCAGTGGTAGCGGTGCCCGAGGATGCGTTGGTGCCGTATCGGCATTTACAGGAATTCGTGACGCGATTGCCAGCGGGTCGGCTCGTGACTCTCGACTCCATTTATGGCCATGATGCCTTCTTAAAAGAGGGTGAAGCCCTGCGGCCGATTTTCGCCGCGGCGATTGCAGGAACGCACGTATGAAGACTCCTTCCCGCCGGACCCGTACGGTACGCGCTGCACTCACGACGGATGTAGAACATCGAGCCGTAGTGCCGCCGATTTACTTGAGTTCGAATTATGCGTTTGACGGTTTTGGCGGCAAAGGCCGCTATGACTACTCGCGCTCGGCTAATCCGACCCGCGATCAACTCGGCGACGCACTCGCGGCATTGGAGGAGGGCGTTGGCGCCGTCGTCACCTCGTCGGGTATGGGTGCAATTAGTCTGGTCGTGCACCAACAATGTAAATCCGGTGATCTGATCTTGGCGCCGCACGACTGCTATGGCGGCACGGTGCGACTGTTCCTCGCGCTGGAACGTCAGAGCGCCATTCGGGTGCGCTTCGTCGATTTTTCGGATTCGGCGGCCTATGCCGAAGCCCTGACCGAGCGACCCCGGTTGGTCTGGATCGAGACGCCGTCCAATCCACTGCTCAGCATTACGGACCTTGCGCAGGCAATTCCGGCGGCGAAGGCCGTGGGCGCAACGGTGGCGGTCGATAACACCTTTCTAACTCCGGTATGGCAGCAGCCCTTCGCTTATGGGGCGGATATCGTGGTGCATTCCACGACCAAATATTTGAACGGGCATAGCGACGTTGTCGGCGGGGTGGTGATTTCCTCCACGGCGGCACTGCAGGAGGACATGGCGTGGTGGGCCAACTGTCTTGGACTCACGGGCAGCGCCTTCGACAGCTATTTGACGTTGCGCGGATTGCGGACCTTGCATGCCCGTTTGGCGGTGCATGCAAGCAATGCGCAGGTGTTGGCGCAGGCGCTGTCCGCCCATCCGGCAGTGGCTGCGGTGCACTATCCGGGTATAACGAGCCATCCGCAACATGCGTTGGCGGCACGCCAGCAATCGGGCTTCGGTGCGATGCTGAGTTTTGAACTGCGTGGTGGCGTGCCGGCTGTGGAAGCGTTCCTGTCTGCACTGGCGTGTTTCACTTTGGCCGAGTCCTTGGGGGGTGTAGAGAGCTTGGTATCGCACCCCGCAACCATGACCCATGCCGCCTTGGCGCCGGACGCCAAGTTGCGCGCCGGCTTGGTGGATGGACTGTTGCGTCTCTCGGTGGGCATTGAAGATCCGGCGGACTTGCTCGCCGATGTAGTGGCAGGCCTAGATCGGGCGCACGCGGCGCGTTAATTTAGGCGCCACGTCACTGCGCGTGATCGGCGCGTGGCGCTGCGGAGGTGCTGCTTGTTGCTAGTTCATCGATCGGTGGGTGCGGGGCTACTCGCGGTACTGTGTGTCGGGAGCGTCTTGGCCGCACCGCTGGTTGTGCGGTTGACGCCGCCGAGCGAACGCTTCCGCACTGGCCACTCGGAGCCGCTGATTGCACGCTTTTTGCCAGGGCAACGCTTCGATTTGCAAGCCACTGTGGTGCCGGATCCGGGCGCTCAGATCCAAACGGTGGATTTCCGCGTCGACGGTGCCCAGGTTCAGGGCGCTGCCGCGGAGATCGTGCGCAGCGGTCTACGGCCGACCCTGGGAGACGGGCGCCCGACGCCGCTGGGTACGGTCGTGGCCTCGGTACGCGCCTTTAGCGCCGCGACACCGGGCCGTCATCGTCTCGTGGTGCGCGCCGTCCAGAGTGATGGGGCCACGACCGAAGCGGAAGGAGAGTTTGCGATCGAGGGGCTCGTCGGCAAAGGTCGACGCGTCAAGAATGTGATCCTGTTGCTCGGCGACGGGATGGGCATTGCGCACCGTACGGCGGCGCGGGTGGTGGCGGCCGGCTATGCGCAGGGTAAGGCAAAGGGCCTGCTGGCGATGGATCGGTTCAGCGAAGTGGCGCTGGTGCGTACGGCGAGCCTCAACTCCATTGTGACCGACTCGGCACCCGGTATGTCGAACTACGTGACCGGCAACAAGGCTGCGAATAACGAAGAGGGGGTTTGGCCGGATGACACCGTGGATCCTTTCGATAATCCGCGCGTTGAGTATCTCGCAGAGTACTTGCACCGCACCCAGGGCACCGCTCTTGGACTGGTGACCACGGCCGATGTCTTTGACGCCACACCCGCGGCCAACGCCGTCCATACCGCGAGTCGTAATGCCGGCACGGGCATTGTCGATCAGTACCTAGACGATCGCGGGCTGACGGGCCTTGCCGTGTTGATGGGGGGTGGGCGGCGTTGGTTTCTGCCGGTGGGTACACCGGGCAGTACGCGCAGCGAGAAGACGGACTACCAGTTATCCGCAGCGCTGTCGGCCGGTTGGGGCGCAGCGACGGGCCGCGTCGATCCCGAACGCGATTTGATTGCTGACTTTCAGGCGGCAGGCTTTGCGTATGCCGCCGACGCCCACGCCTTGGCGGCGCTGGATGGTGCAAAGCCGATCCTCGGACTGTTTGCCTACGGCAATATGAATGTCGCCTACGACAAGGTACAAGGCCAGCGCGGCACCGGCACGGTGACTGCGGATTTTGGACTGCCCGATCAACCGATGCTCGATGCGATGGCGGCGAAGGCCTTGGCCGTGTTGGAGCGCGCGCCGAAAGGCTTTTATTTGATGATCGAGGGGGCATCGATCGATAAGCAGACCCATGCGATGGATGCCGATCGCTGGATCCTCGAAGTATTGGAGTTCGATCGTGCCGTTGCTGTGGCCAAGGCCTATGCGGATCGGCACCCCGACACACTCGTGCTGGTCACGGCCGACCATGAGACCGGCGGTTCCTCGCTCCTTGGTGCGTCGCGACTCGCGCAGGAGGAACTGCGCGCGCGAGGGCAGAACCCTGCCGGAATCGGCATGCGTAATGGCGTGGTCGGTAGTTACGAACAAGCGGGCTTCCCTGCCTATCATCTGCTCAGTGATGGCTATCCGGAAACGATGGATCCGGACCATAAATTACTGATCGGTTATGGCGCGAACGCGGATCGGCACGAAGACTGGCTTGCCAATCCCCGCCCGTTGGTTGACGCATTGCAACCGGTGCAGGCGCCATCGCCGTTTCCGGTCTACCCGCGCAACTATCCACTGTCGCCCCTACAACGGGATCAGACGGCCGAGTTTCTGGTGACGGGCCAGGTGGAAGGGGAGCAGGCAACGCATACCGGTGCCGATGTGCCACTGTCTGCAGCCGGCGCCGGCAGTCGCCGATTCCATGGTGTGATCGATAACACCGATGTGTTCTTCGCCATTGCGGCAGCGGTGCGTCGAGGCGCCGACGACCCGACGCGGTAAATTGTCCAGTACGCGCGTGTCTTGACCGACCAATTATTGGTACAGAAATTTCATGTCTAGTAAGCGCTTGAAGCGTGAGATTTTGCGTACTATGCACGCCGCAACGGCGCAGGACCGCGCGTGATAGGGCGCCAACTGTGTTGATCGAGAGGATCGAAATCGACACGACCGAAATGCATCTTACCGGTGGGTCTTCAAACAGGATCCGAACCGTTCGGACAAGGAGTCTCGTGCCGTGCGTGTTTCGGAGTATTCAGTCGTCATCCAAACCGTGATGCGCCATTTTGCGGCGGTAGAGTGAAACGATGAAAATTACTTACGTTGAAGATGCCTTGATTATCCGCTTATCGGATAAGCCAATCACGAGAGTAGTGGCCCAAGAGCGGAATGCGCATATTAGCTATGCGGCTGACGGAACAGTTGTTGAGGTGGTTATTCTCGAGGCTAAAGCGAATGGCATGCTGCCAATCGAAATGATCTATCCGGTTTAAAATAAAAGAAATCACCCAAAGGCCAGTGGCTCATCTGGGGTGGGCAGTTGCCAAATCATCCACGGCAATTCGTTTATCAGTCGGCGTGATTGACTCGTTGCGTTCATCAGGTCACGGATCGCAAACGCAAATCAGTGCGCTCGTAAAACCGGGCCAGCGCGCGACAATGCTTAAGCGAAATGTAATTGCGCGGTGTCTTTGTCTAGACCGGACGCAGCCTGCAGTCTTTTCTTTTAGCGCGTACGGTAGCGCACCAAGGCCAAAGCAGCGGGCTGTCGACAGGAAATTAGCGTTCGTCGCTTTGCGCAGCGTCGTTCGATCCATTCCTCGCTGTACGGATGTGCAGCACGCCCTCCTGCTACCCTGTTTTTCTGTGCCACGGTGCAGCACGGATAGGATCTCGCGGCGGGCAAAAAGCGGTCCTGCGCAAATAGAGTCCCCTGCACTAGAGACGAGCCACCACAGCCGCACCGGCCTCCTGGGTGGTCGCGGCCGCGCCGCGCGGCTTGAGATCGGCGGTGCGCACGCCGTCGTCTAGCGCCTTGACCACGGCAGCCTCGAGCGCGCGCGCTTCTGTTTCCAGCCCGAGCGAATGGCGCAGCAGCATCGCCGCGGAAAGAATCGTTGCATACGGATTGGCGATACCAAGCCCAGCGATGTCTGGGGCTGATCCATGGATCGGTTCGTACATGCCGAGCGTGCTCGCGCCGAGTGAGGCGGAGGGACAAAGCCCCAAGGAGCCCGGCAGCATGGACGCTTCGTCCGTGAGGATGTCACCGAACATGTTTTCCGTAATGATAACGTCGAAATCCGCCGGACGGCGCAGCAAGTGCATGGCCGCTGCATCGATGTACATGTGCTCGACGGTGACGTCCGGAAATTCATCCCGCATGATTTGTTGCGTGACTGCGCGCCATAGGCGCGAGGTTTCCAACACGTTGGCTTTGTCCACCGAGGTCAGTTTTCCGCGGCGCGTACGCGCGAGTGTGGCGCCCAGGCGCACAATCCGCTCCACTTCCGGCACTGTATAGGTGCACAAGTCCGACGCCGAGGTGGGTGTGCGGGTTTTTTCACCGAAGTAAATGCCGCCGGTGAGTTCGCGAATCACCAGAATGTCGACGCCGACGAGCAGTTCGGCTTTGAGCGGCGAGGCATCGGCAACGGATGGATAGCAGATCACGGGCCGCAGGTTGGCATACAGCCCGAGTGCTTGGCGTAATTGCAAGATGCCCTGCTCGGGGCGCACCTTGAGGTTGGGGTCGGCGTATTTGGGTGTGCCGATGGCGCCGAACAAGAGCGCATCGCAACGCTGCACGAGGTCCAGGGTCGGCTTCGGCAGTGGTACGCCGGTGGTATCGATGGCAATGCCACCCACGGGCGCTGCCTCGAATTGAAAGTCGTGACCGTGCTGGCGCGCGATGACTTGCAGGCAGCATACCGCTTGCGCCGTGACCTCCGGTCCGATGCCGTCTCCGGCGAGCACAGCGATGTGCGCCTTCACGCGCCGACCCGTGCTTCGTAGGCCGCAATGCTGGCCACCTGTGAGAGCAGATAGCCGGTCTCGTCGACGCCATTGAGCAAGCAGTAGCGCGAGAAGTTGTCGATCGGGAAGGCCACTGCGCGACCGTCCGGCAAAGTGACGGTGCAGGTCTCTAAATTGATGACGAGTTCTACGCCGGGATGCGCCAATAGCCAGGCGTGCGTATCGGCATCCACGATGATCGGCAAGAGGCCGTTCTTGAGCGAGTTGCTGCGGAAAATATCAGCGATTTCCGTCGAAATGACGGCGCGAAAGCCGTAATCGTAGAGGCCCCACGGGGCGTGCTCTCGTGACGAGCCGCAGCCAATATTGCGGCCAGCCACCAAAATACGGCAGCCCTGTGCTTCGGGCCGGTTGAGTACGAAGTCTGCAATCGGCTGGCCCTCGCTATCGTAGCGCCAGTCTGCGAACAGATGCTGGCCTAAGCCTTCCCGCGTCGTTGTGGTCAGGAAGCGCGCCGGCATGAGCTGGTCGGTGTCGATGTTGGTGCTGGGGATCACGACCGTGCGCGAGCGTAGGGTATGAATGGGTTCCATGGTGTCCTCAGGCGAGTAGGCGGGCGTCAGCGACGTGGCCGGCGATCGCTGCGGCTACTGCGGTGGCGGGTGAGGCGAGCAGCGTGCGCGAGCCGACGCCCTGACGACCTTCGAAATTACGGTTACTGGTGCTGACGCAATACGCGCCTTTTGGCACGAGATCGCCGTTCATGCCGAGGCACATCGAGCAGCCGGACTCGCGCCAGTCGGCGCCTGCGTCCTTGAATACCTGATCGAGGCCTTGTGCCTCGGCGGCGCGTTTGATCGCGTCGGAGCCCGGTACGACGAGGAAGTGGACGCCGGGGGCGACCTGGCGACCCTTGAGCAGTCGGGCGGCGGCCTCGAGGTCTGACAAGCGGCCGTTGGTGCAACTGCCGAGAAAGACCACTTGTACGGGCTGGCCGAGCATGGATTGCCCCGGTGTCAGACCCATGTAGCCGAGTGCTTTTTGATAGACGACATCGCCATGTAGCGGAATGGACTCATCGATGCACACCGACATACCTGGATGGGTCCCATAAGTGATCATCGGCGACAGCGTCGCCGCATCAATATGGATCTCCCGATCAAAGCGGGCGCCGGTATCGGTGCGCAGCGTGCGCCAGGTGGCTACGGCAGTATCCCAGGCATCATCTTGGGGGGCGCGCAGCCGACCCTTGAGATAGGCGAAGGTGGTCTCATCCGGTGCAATCAGACCGGCGCGGGCGCCGGCCTCAATCGACATGTTACAGACCGTCATGCGCTCATCCATCGAGAGCCCGCGGATGGTGCTGCCGCGATACTCGATCACAGCGCCCGTGCCGCCGGACACACCGAGTAAACGAATGATCGACAGTACGAGATCCTTCGCCGTGACGCCGGTGGGTAAGGCCCCCTCGACGTTCACGGCGAGTGTCTTGGGCTTGCGTTGGAGTAGGCATTGCGTTGCCAAGACGTGGCCGACTTCGGTGGTGCCGATGCCAAACGCAAGCGCCCCGAACGCGCCGTGGGTGCTGGTATGGCTGTCGCCGCAAACGATGGTCTTGCCCGGCTGGGTTGCGCCCAGTTCTGGACCAATCACGTGGACGATCCCACGGTGGGGGCTGCCCACGGCAAACAGTTCGACGCCAAACTCAGCGCAGTTGCGTTCCAGTTGGGAGACCTGCTCGGCCGCACTTTCGAGTTTGATGGGAATTCGCCCGAACAATTGATCGGCATCCGTTGGCGTGGAGTGATCCATGGTGGCCAGCGTGCGATCGGTCCGTCGGACCGGTAGTCCGCGCTCCCGCAGCATCGAGTAAGCCTGTGGGCTGGTGACCTCATGGGTCAGGTGCAAATCAATATAGAGAATGGCGGGCGTGTCCGCCGTCTCGGCGACCACTTCGTGTGTGCGCCAAATTTTTTCGAACAGCGTCGTTGGGCTCATGCTGGCATCTTCAGGGTGTCAATCTCTGCGGATAGTTGGGCGTGCATACGGCGCTCATCAGTGCGGCTCGATTGGATGCGGTTAATGCACTCAATGAATGCGCGAGCGCTCGACTCGAGGATGTTGGTGCTGAGGCTCACGCCGCGATAGTTCCGTTCGTTGTGCGCGACGTTCACAATCGACTCACCCAGCGCATCCTCGCCCTCTGTGACCGCGTGCACGTCAAAGGTCACCAGCTTGGCGGCGGTGCCAGTTGCGCGCTCGATGGCCTTAAACACGGCGTCAACCGGGCCGTCACCCGTGGCGCCTTGTTCGACCTCACGGCCGTCGGTGTGCTGCAGGCGCACTACTGCGGAGGCATCCCCGGCGGTTGCTGAGGCCCATAGTTGGACCAGTGACCAGGGGCCTTCAGCAGCATCGCCAGTGCGTAGCACAATCGCCTCGATGTCGCCGTCGAAGAGTTCTTTCTTTCGGTCGGCGAGGGTCTTGAAGTCCGTGAAGGCACGGTTGAGGTCTTCCTCCGACAGTTCGAATCCTAAGTCCTTGACGCGGTCACGGAACGCATGGCGGCCACTGTGCTTGCCGAGGACTAGGTTGGTGCGTGAAAGGCCCACATCTTGGGGACGCATGATCTCGTAGGTGGAGTGGTGCTTGAGCATGCCGTGTTGATGGATGCCCGACTCATGCGCGAACGCATTTTCGCCAACAATAGCTTTATTGCGTGGCACCAACATGCCGGTGGTTGTTGCGAGCAGTCGCGAGGTTGGAAAGAGACGATTGGTGTGGATGCCCGTGTGCAGGCCGTAGAAGCCCTCGCGGGTCTTCATAGCCATCACCACTTCTTCTAGTGAGCAGTTGCCGGCGCGCTCGCCAATGCCGTTGATGGTGCATTCGATCTGGCGGGCACCGGCATGGGCGGCGGCCAGACTATTGGCGACGGCCATACCTAGGTCGTCATGGCAATGGACCGACAACACGATCTTGTCGATGCCAGCTACATGGCGAGTGAGATATTGGAAGATCTCCGCATACTCTTGCGGCGTGGAATAGCCCACCGTGTCGGGGACATTTATGGTGGTGGCGCCGGCGGCGATGACCGCCTCAACGACTTCTGCCAAGAACTCCAGTTCGGTACGCGAGGCGTCCTCGGGAGAGAATTCGATGTCGTCGCACAGGCTCTTGGCGTATCGCACGCCTTGTACGGCCATGCGCAGAATCTCTTCCTTGGCCATGTTGAGCTTGTGCTCGCGGTGGATCGCGCTGGTGGCGAGGAAGACATGGATGCGATGCCGCGGCGCGTCTTTAATTGCGCTGTAGGCTTTGTCTATATCGTCTGTATTGCAGCGGGCGAGGCCGCAGATGATCGGCCCGTGAATATCACGGGCGATCGCCTGCACGGACTCCCAGTCGCCGCGCGAGGCGGCTGGAAAGCCCGCCTCAATCACATCGACACCGAGATCCGCAAGCGCCTTCGCCATCCTAAGCTTCTCTGACGGGGTCATGCTGCAGCCCGGTGACTGCTCGCCATCGCGAAGCGTGGTATCAAAGATGATGACGCGGTTGGGATCTCGGTTCGACATGAATCTCTCCTGGTCGCCGTTTAGCGGCTTTGCTCCAGCCAAGGCATACGGGCGCGCAGCTGACGGCCGACCTTTTCGATCGGATGCTTGATGTCAGCAGCCATTTCCTTGTTGTAGCGCTTCTTGCCAGACTTGCTCTCGCGGATCCAGCCACGGGCAAACTTGCCGTTCTGGATTTCAGTGAGAATTTTCTTCATCTCCTGCTTGGTCGCAGAATTGATGATGCGCTTGCCGCTGACGAAGGTGCCCCACTTGGCGGTCTCTGAAATGAACTCGTGCATCTTGGTGATGCCGCCTTCCTGTAGCAGGTCAACGATCAACTTCAGTTCGTGTAAGCACTCGTAGTAAGCCGCTTCCGGCTTGTAACCGGCTTCGACCAGCGTTTCAAAGCCCTTGACGACCAATTCAGTCGCGCCGCCGCACAGTACAACCTGCTCACCGAACAGGTCGGTCACTGTTTCTTCTTCGAAGGTGGTTTCGAGCACGCCGCCGCGGGTGCCGCCGATGCCGTGCGCATAGGCGAGAGCCTTGGATTTGGCCTTCTTGGTGGCATTCTGTGCCACGGCGATCAGGCAGGGTACGCCGCGACCTTGCTGGTACTGACGGCGGACCAGGTCGCCAGGACCCTTGGGCGCGATCAGCACCACGTCCAAATCAGCGCGTGGCTTGATTTGCTTGAAGTGAATGTTGAAACCGTGCGCGAACAATAACGCTGCGCCGGTGGCCAGATGGCCTTTGATCTCGTCATAGACTTCAGGTTGGGCCATGTCCGGGGTCAGCAGCGCGACGAGAGCGGCGCCGACGACGCAGTCCACCGGCTCGGCGACCTTGAGGCCATCTTTCTTCGCCTTCTTCCAACTCGGGCCGCCCTTGCGGGCACCAACCACCACGTTGTAACCGCTGTCTTTGAGGTTCAGCGCGTGTGCGCGGCCTTGGCTGCCATAGCCGAGGATTGCGATGGTTGCGCCCTTGAGCGCCTTTTGGTCAACGTCCTTCGCCGAATAAATCCGCATTGCGATACTCCGAAAGTAATGTCTTGAAACGTTTGAACTAGATAGAAACTCAGGTCAGAAACTGGGAACAAAAATCTAAAAAAAACCCCGCCTCGGCGCGCCGGTGCGGGGTTCCTATGTTGGTGGCGATGTTCGCTCAGCCGTGGATCCCGCACCTCTGGGTACGAAGGAGAAGGAGGTCCGCAAGAAGCCCCGGGCGCACCGCGACGGTCGTCAAAGAGAGGTCGGCGGGCTTGCGCGAGTCGGACACGGTCACTAGATCTTCAATACGTTGGTACGAGAGACTTGATATCACCATATAGAACGAGGACTTGTCAACGTTTCGCAGTGTGGTAAGACTCTCCGTTCATCGTGCCCCTGACCTTATTGGACGCTGCTATGACTGTACCGTGCCCGGAATCGGTTCGTACCCTGCACTTTATCGAGACGAGCGGTTTGGCGCAGGCCTGCGCGCAACGCACTGCAGCGGAACAATCCTGGATTGCGGCCCATGGGTTTAAGGCAGAGCGTGGCCGGTGCCTGGCACTACCCGATCCGCAGGGTGGGGCGCCGCGTGCGGTCTGGGTAGGCACCGGCGGTGAGCCGGTTGACTTGGGTCTAGCGCTGGGCTTGCCCGATCGTTTGCCAGCCGGCGACTATGTGCTCGCTGAGGCTGCCGATTTGACGGTGGCCAAGACCGTGGCGTTGGGTTTCGCGCTCGGCGCCTATCGCTTCGCTCGCTACAAGAAGCTGGACCCGGCAGCGGCGCGGTTTTGGGCCCCGCCGAGTGTCGATACGGTGGCGATCGGGTGTCTGGCGCGCGCGGATGCGCTGGCGCGCGACCTTATCAATACCCCGGCGCAGGATATGGGCCCCGTACAGCTGGCCGCGGCGGTGGCCGCCGTGGCCGCGCAGCATGGCGCCGATTATCACGAAGTGGTGGGGGAGGCCTTGCAGACTGAGGGCTATCCTGCCATCCACGCGGTCGGTCGTTCTGGCGCCCAGTCGCCACGCCTCGTCACCCTGAGCGCTGGGACGCAAGGGCCCCTGATCGCAATCGTTGGCAAGGGCGTCTGCTTTGATACGGGCGGGCTGGACCTGAAGCCGGCGAGTGGCATGGCATTGATGAAGAAGGACATGGGTGGTGCGGCGGTGGCCCTGGCACTGGCCGATTTGGTGTTGGGCGCGCGCTGGCCGGTGCGCTTGCTGCTGGTGATCCCGGCGGTGGAGAACGGCGTTGGTCCGGACGCTTACCGGCCGGGGGACGTGTTGGCTACCCGCAAGGGACTGACCGTCGAGGTCACCAATACGGACGCCGAAGGTCGTCTGGTGCTGGCGGATGCGCTCGTGCGCGCTGCCGAGGCGGCGCCAGATGTGTTGATTGACTTCGCGACCTTGACTGGCGCTGCCCGCGTGGCACTGGGGCCCGAGTTGCCGGCGGCGTATGGGTCTGACCCCGCGCTGGTGGCCGCGCTCGCGGCGATCGGTGCGGTCACGGCGGATCCGCTCTGGCCTATGCCGCTGTGGGCCGGTTATGAGGACGAGCTGGGCTCCAGGGTCGCTGACCTGCAAAACGCGTCCGCGTCCGGTTTCGCCGGATCCATCACGGCCGCACTTTTTTTACGGCGCTTTGTGCCGCCGACGCTGCCGTGGCTGCATCTGGACCTGTATGGCTGGAATCCGAAAGAACGCCCTGGGCGCCCGGTGGGCGCCGAAGCACAGACCTTGCGAGCGGTCTTCGAGTGGTTGCGCATCCGCTACGCGGGTGCCTGAGTCGCGCATTGGTGGTGGCGCCCGGCGGCCTCGCGCCGCACAATATCTAGTCTGCAACGGCGCTGTCTGGCCGTGGCCCCTTTTATTTTTTTTCGGTAGGTCCCATGACTCGCAAGCAAAAGACGATTGATCCGCGCGCCCACTCTCGATTGGTGACCGACGGGGTTGCACAGACGCCGGCGCGTGCGATGTTGCGGGCCGTCGGTTATGTGGACGCAGATTTTGCCAAGCCTTCCGTGGGCATTGCGAGCACTTGGTCCAACATTACGCCGTGTAATGTGCACCTCGATGGTCTGGCAAGCGCGGCGGCGGCAGCCGTCGATGCTGCCGGCGGCAAGAGTCGTACTTTCAATACGATCACCGTGTCCGATGGCATTTCTATGGGCTCGCCCGGTATGCGCTACTCGCTGGTCTCCCGTGAGGTGATTGCCGACTCGATTGAGACCGTGGTGGGCGCGCAGGGCTTTGATGGGGTAGTGGCAATCGGCGGTTGCGACAAAAACATGCCTGGCTGCCTGATGGCGTTAGCCCGTTTAAATCGTCCGGCCGTCTTCGTCTATGGCGGGACTATCCGCCCCGGGGCGCACCGGCGGGATATTGTTTCCGTCTTTGAAGCGATTGGCGGCCACGCCAATGGCACGGTCTCGAATGCCCAGCTGCGGGAGGTCGAAGCAACGGCGATCCCAGGCGCCGGCAGTTGTGGCGGCATGTATACGGCCAATACGATGGCTTCGGCGATCGAGGCGCTGGGCATCAGCTTGCCCAACAGTTCGGCGCAGGAGGCCACTTCCGCCAATAAGTTGGAGGACTGCAAGCGCGCAGGCGCAGCGGTGGTCCGGCTGGTCAAGGCAGGGATCAAACCCGCGGACATACTCACCCGTAAGGCATTTGAAAATGCCATCACGACCACTATCGCGCTAGGGGGCTCGACCAATGCGGTGCTGCATTTGCTGGCCATCGCGCAGGCGGCGGATGTCAAACTGACTCTGGATGACTTCACCCGGATCGGCAAGCGGGTGCCCGTGTTGGCCGACGTCAAACCGAGCGGCAAGTACCTGATGTCGGAGTTGATCGCCATCGGCGGCATACAGCCGCTGATGAAACGATTGCTCAAACAGGGGTTGCTGCACGGGGACTGCTTGACCGTGACCGGTAAGACCCTGGCGCAAAACCTCAAAAATGTGAAGGACTATCCGCAGGGTCAAACGATCATTCGCGACTTCGCCAATCCAATTAAGAAAGACAGTCATCTTGTTATTCTTTATGGGAATTTGGCCGCTGAAGGCGCGGTCGCTAAGATTACTGGGAAGGAAGGTTTGCGCTTCGAGGGCACGGCGCGCTGCTTTAACTCCGAAGAGCAGTGTCTGCAGGCCATCCTCGATGGCACCGTGCGCGCTGGTGACGTCCTTGTGATTCGCTACGAGGGGCCGAAGGGCGGGCCGGGTATGCGCGAAATGCTCAGTCCTACGGGTGCCATTATGGGCAAGGGCTTGGGTGACCAAGTCGCGCTGATTACGGACGGACGCTTTTCCGGCGGTAGTCATGGCTTTGTGGTGGGCCATGTCTCGCCGGAGGCGGCTCTCGGTGGCCCACTCGCGTTAGTGCGGGATGGCGATCCCATCACCATTGATGCGAAAAAGCGCACGCTCAACCTCGGCGTCAGCGCGGCGGAGTTGACGCGTCGGCGTGCAAAATGGCGCGCGCCGGTGTCGTTCGCGACCAAAGGTGTATTGGCAAAATATGCGCGGGAAGTATCCAGCGCCTCGCTCGGCGCGGTGACTGACTGCGCCCCAGAAGCTACGAAAAGAGCAGTGAAATCTCGTCGTTGAGAGAATCGTTAAGCGAGTGGCTACGTGGTAGAGGGGAGCGCGGATGCAGGTAACCCATATTTCCTTCGCAATCAGGCTTGCAGTGCGTCGCAACTGCGGTTATCTTGCCCCCCGCGCTGATGCATCAGGGCGTTTGAAACGAACTCCCTGATGCGTGATTCGCACCCGCAGTTTTCGGCCTGGTTTAGCCGGGCGACACTCCGAGGCGGTTGCTTCCACTGGAAGCAGACGTTTCGGGCACAATAGAGTTTGTCGGGATAATTAGGGGCTCCCAGCGACATGGCTAGCGGCAAGTATTCTCGAAAAGCGATCGTTGGTTTTGTGGTCATCGGCCTGCACGTCGCACTCGCCCTCGGCATCATTCTTGCCACGGCGTTCAAATATGTGCCGCAGTTGGCTGAGGCGCTGGATATGCGTCTGGTCAAGCAGGTCGAGGAGGAGATGAAGAAGGCACCTCCACCGCCGCCACCGGACTTCAAACCACCACCGGTCCAGACACCACTGTTTGATCTGCCAGTCGTCGAAGGCCCGCCGCCGCCAAGGGCGATCGTCGCCAAGGTGGAGCCGAAGGTCGAGCCCAAGCCGGTCAAGGTAGAGCCGCCGCCGATCACGCAGGCCCGTGTGGCCAAGGGTGTGAATCTGGGCGACGCTTGCGGCCCTTACTATCCGTCCGCCTCCCGCCGTCTGAGCGAAGAGGGTTCGGTAGTGCTTCTCGTGTTCATTGCGCCAAACGGCAAAGTGAGCGAGACCAAGGTAGAGACTTCGAGTGGCTACCAGCGCCTCGACGAAGCCGCTGCCAAGTGCGTGACCGCCCAAGGTCGTTTCGAACCGACGAAGGTCGGTACAGAGGCGATTGGTTCGTGGCAGCGTATGAAGTGGACGTGGCGTCTCACGAGTTGATACGGCGTTCTCTAATTAGTGTTTAATAACTTCGTTTTTTTTACCTGAACCCATCAGAGGTCTTTGATCATGGCCGACGCAGCTGTTGCTCCGGAGAATCACAACTTTGGCATTCAGGACCTTTGGGACTCCGGTCCGGTTAGTAAGGTCCTGCTGACGATCCTCGTCATTATGTCCCTGTACTCTTGGTACGTCCTCATCGTGAAGCTTCTTGACCAGAACGCGCTGAACAAGTACGCGTCGACGGTCGACAAGGACTTCTGGGGCGCTTCCTCCATTGCGGACGGCATCGCCCGCATGAAGGGTGGCGAAGAGAACGTGTTCCGCGTCATGGCGGCCGACGCCATGGAGTCGGTGAGCCACCACGAGAAGAACAAGGGTCGTCTGACCGATTCAATCGACATGCACGACTGGGTTTCGAACCACATGCAGCGTCGCGTTGACCAAATCAACGGCGACTTGAACGACGGCATGGCCGTGCTGGCTTCGGTCGGTGCGACAGCGCCGTTCGTCGGCCTGCTGGGCACCGTGCTCGGCATCTTGAACGCCATGCGTTCGATTGCCATGTCCGGCAACGCGTCGATCGAGAAGGTCGCCGGTCCTGTCGGCGAGGCGCTCTGGATGACGGCCATCGGCCTCGGCGTCGCGATCCCCGCGGTGCTCGGCTTTAACTGGCTCACGCGTCGTAACAAGTTCATTAGCGACGCAGTTACGCACTTCGCGCATGATCTGCACCAGGCGATCCTGTCGGGTGGCCGTGTGGCCGCCAGCAAGGCCGCCACCGCAGGCGCGAAGAAGTAAGCATCCGTCCAGTAGCAAGCGTTTAGACGAGGAGCAGGAACATGGCAGGCGGTAGTGGACCGATTAAAGACGGCGAGTTGAATAACGAGATTAACGTTGTTCCGCTGGTCGACATCATGCTCGTGCTCCTCATTATCTTCATCATCACCATCCCGGTGGCGACGAAGGCCGTGCGGGTCAGCCTGCCGACAAACGCGAACCTGCCGACGGAGACCAAGCCGGGGAATATCAGCCTCTCGGTGGACTTCGCCGGCTCGGTCTACTGGAACGACAACCAGATCTCCTTGGATGATCTGGCGAAGCTTGCACAGAGCGAGGCGGGTGCTAAGGAGCAGCCGGAGGTGCAGATCCGCGCCGATAAGCGCGTGGCCTACGCCTACGTCGCGGACGTGCTCACGACCCTGCAGCGCAATTACCTGCTGAAGGTCGCGTTCATTGCTGAACCGCCTCATCAGGAATAAGACCGGAGCATCCAGATGGCAATTACTGCGGACAAGGAAGCGGGCAACTACAACACTACGATTAACGTCGTGCCGTTGGTGGACATCATGCTCGTGCTGCTGATCATCTTCATCATCACTCTGCCGGTGATGACGCACTCGGTCAGGATCGACCTGCCGCGTGCGACGAATGATCCGCCGCCTGCGCATCCGGCCAAGCCGATCAATATCGCAGTAGCCTACAACGGCGCTGTGTCTTGGGATGGCGTGTCGCTGCCAGCGATGGAAATGATTAGCAAGATCAAGGAGTCAGCGGCTCTCGATCCGCAGCCAGAAGTGTTGCTGCAGATTGATCGCCGGGCGCGCTACGATTTCGCTGCGAACGTCCTGTTTGCCGTGCAACGTGGTGGCCTGAAGAAAATTGGTTTCGTCGCCGACGCGAGCGGAAACCTCTAACCCTAGGCCAGGGGGCCTTGCGGTTAGCCGTCTAGTAGTACATACAAGAATGGGCCGGCTCTGTCGGCCCATTCGTTTTTTAGGTGCTGCCGGGAGCGTGCTCAGCGCTGGCGACAGACGAATGAACCAATGGTTTGAATTTTAAGAGTTTTACCGAGGTATACGATGACGAAGCTCGCTACTGTTCTTTCGCGCGGTGTGCGCGGACTCTTGGTCGCCGGGGTGCTCGGCGTCGCCACGCTGGCCGCGCAGGGCGCCTATGCCCAGCAGCAGACCTCCGCGGAGTTCTCAGAGAAGTACAACGCGGGTGTGACGGCATACAAGGCCCATGACCTGGGTAAGGCGCTCTCGGCGGCGAAGGAAGCGCATGCGGTGGCCAAGTCCGGCTTCGAGAAGAGCGCAGCACTGAAGTTGCTACTTGTTGCGGCGGGCGCCTCGGGCAAATTGCAGGACCAGCAAGAAGCGCTGGAGCAGTTGCTCAATACCGAGGGCGTGTCCTCGGCGGAGAAGGTGCAGTTCCACAAGGCGCTCGCGCCGATCTATGCCGCGACGAATCATTACGACAAAGCCGTGAGTGAAATGAAGTCGTACCTTGCGGCGGGCGCTGGCAGTGCCGCGGATTGGGAAGTGCTCAGCCAGTTGCAGTACGGCGCGCATGACTGCAAAGGCGCGCTCGAATCCATCGATAAAGCGGTGCCGGGCGGCAAGGAGGCCAGCGAGTCAGTGCTGAAACTGCGCTACACCTGCTACACGCAGGATAAGGAAGGCGCCAAGGCCGTGGCGGTGGCCGAAGAGCTGCTGCGACGCTTCCCGAAGAAGGAATGGTTCCAGGCGATCCTCGCGGATCTGGCGCCGAAGAAGCTGGACGAACTGGCGATGTTGGGCGTTCTGCGCTTTGGCTTTGAGCGTGATTTCCTCGCCGACGAAGGCGACTACCTGCATATGGCCGATTCGGCACTGTCCGAAGGCACAACGGCTGAGGCGCTGCGTGTGCTGGAGAAGGCGGGCGTGAAGAAAGTCATCAGCGCGAAGAGCAAGCCCCGTGCGGATGGTTTGCTCAAGCAGGCTAAGGATCGCTCGGCGGACGATGCCAAGACGCTGACCCAGCTGGATGCGGAATCCAAAGCGGGCAAGAATGGGGAGACCGACGTGCGTCTGGGCCTGCGTTACTTCTCGTTGGGTCAGTACGACAAGGCAGTGGATGCCCTGAGCCGCGGACTCTCGGCGGATCATGTCGCGAAGGTGCGCCGTCCGGATGAGGCTAATTTGGTGCTCGGCATCAGCTACACCAAGTTGAAGAAGAAGGCGGAGGCCGATAAGGCGTTTGCGGCGGCGAAGGCTGACCCGCGCATGGCTGTTGCCGCCAAGATGTGGGCTGGCAATTAAGGGCGACTCAATATCCGACGAGAGGCATCATGAATAACTGGTTATTGCGTGTGAAGAGTCCGCTCGCTGCGGCCTGTCTTGCGGTCTTGGTCGCCGTTTCGGCGGGCGCTGCGGAGAAAGAGAAGAAGGAAACGCTCACCGAAGCGGTCGCCAAGCAGTTGAAGCCGGCGCAGGATGCGATTGCAAAAGGCGACTTCGACGCGGGGGTCACCTTGGCGAAAGGCGGGCTTGCGGCTGCGAAGTCCAATTACGACAAAGAGACGTCGTTGCGGATGCTGACCTACGCTGCTGCGAAGAAGCAGGATTTCACCCTGTACGCGGAGTACACCGAGCAGTTGCTCGAGGTGGTGCCGGCGATGCCGGATGATGAGCGCATTCGCGACTACAAGGCGCTGGGTCAGATCAACGCCCAGAATAAGGTCTATGACAAGGCGTTGGTGTGGATTCAGAAGTGGGCCGATGCGACCAAGAGCGCGGATGCCTACACGCTCGGCTCGCAGATCTTTTTGATTCAGCAGGACTACGCCGGTGCGATTCCTTGGCTGGAGAAGGTCGTTGCCGCCTCGCCCGAGCCGAAAGAAGAAACGCTCAAGTTGCTCAACGTGTCGTACTACCGCACCAATGAAAAGGTCAAGCGGCAGGCGACCATGGAAACCTTGGTCGCTAAGTTCCCGCGGCGCGAGTATTTGGTCGATTTGATGGGCGTGTATGAGGCGGATGCCGATCCCCGCGCGATGCTGAACCTGTACCGCCTGCTGTTTGATCGCAATGAGATGACCCGCGAGAGCGAGTACGTCAATTACGCCGACAGTGCGCTGGATGCGGGTGGTCCGGCCGAGGCGCTGCGGGCGCTCGAGCAGGGTCAGAAGCGCGACGTGATCAAGTTCATCGCTGCCACCGATCGCAACAGTAAAATGCTCGCGCTGGCGAAGACGCAGACGGCAGAAGACAAGAAGATGCTGCCGGGGCTCGACAAAGAAGCGCGCGCAGGCAAGAACGGCGAAGCGGACGTCAAGGTCGGTCTCGCCTACCTGGGCTTCGGCGACTTTGATAAAGCGATCGAGGCGATTGAACGTGGGCTCGGCGACGAGCGCGTGGCGAAGGTCAAGCGCGTGGATGACGCGTACATGACCCTTGGCATTGCGTATCTGCACGCCGGCAAGCAGGACAAGGCCATCGCAGCCTTCCAGAAGGCCAAAGCCGACAAGCGCATGGATCGGGCGGCCAACACCTGGTTGATTGCCATGCCGACGCTAGACGCGCCAGCCGGCTAAGCCGGCGTCGAGGCCCCCAAGGGGGCATGCGGGTGGCAACGGCCGCGACGGCACTGGACGCGCGGCCGTTTTGTTGTCAGGCCGCCGTGGAGGCGCGCGCAGGGCCTTTGCTCAGCCTAGGGCTACGCGGGCGGCGCCTATGCCGCGCAGGCCGCTGTAGCGCCTTGCGCAGGCGCGGGCGGCCCGTACGGCCGGGTGCACGGCGCTATTTTCACCAACGGCCCCCTGTCGAATCCGGTGGCGCGCGGTATGATAGCGTCCACCCTTTACCCCCTCTTAGACTCAAGGATGCATGCATGACGATCCAGATTGGTGACAAGTTGCCCGAAGCCACCTTCAAGCAGATGACCAAGGATGGCCCTGTCAACGTGTCGGTGTCGGCACTGACCGCGGGCAAGACCGTTGTATTGTTCTCCGTGCCCGGCGCGTTCACGCCGACCTGTCATGCCAAGCATCTGCCCGGTTTTGTGGCCCACAGCAGTGCGCTCCAGGCCAAGGGCGTCGACACGATCGCCTGTACCGCCGTTAATGACGTGTTCGTGATGGACGCGTGGGGCAAGGCCAGCAACGCGGGCGAATCGATTCAAATGCTTGCCGATGGCAATGCCGACTTCGTGCGCGCGCTGGGTTTGGAGTTGGATGCAACCGGCTTTGGGATGGGCGTGCGCGGCAAGCGCTTTGCGCTCGTCGTCAAAGACGGTGTGGTCACGGCTCTGCATGTCGAAGCGGGTGGTGAGTTCAAGGTCAGCACCGCCGAGCACGTGCTCTCCGCGCTCTGATTGCGCGCCTGTTGGTGCAACGAAAAGGCCCGGCAAGTCACCTTGCCGGGCCTTTTTTTTAAAGGCGCACTGCCCGCGCCGAGCGCTTAGCCAGCCAGCGCTTTTTCGATTTCCGGCAGGACAACAAACAGATCGGCGACCAGACCAAAGTCGGATACTTCAAAGATCGGCGCTTCCGCATCTTTGTTGATCGCCACGATCGTTTTGGCGTCTTTGATGCCGGTCAGGTGCTGGATGGCACCGGAGATGCCGACGGCGACGTACAGTTGTGGCGCAATGATCTTGCCGGTCTGGCCTACCTGCAATTCGTTGGGCGCGTAACCGGCATCGACCGCAGCGCGAGAGGCGCCGACTGCCGCACCCATTTTGCTGGCAAGGCTGTAAATCAGTGCAAAGTTCTCCTTCGAACCGAGCGCGCGGCCGCCCGAGATCACCTTGGCCGCCGAGGCCAGATCCGGCCGGTCGCTGCTCGCCGCCGCCGAAAGGCTGACGTAGCGGGTGTGCGTGGGTAGTTCCACCGTCACGCTGAGCGCGCTGATGGGGGCATTGCCACCACGCGCCGCGGGCTCAAACGAGGCACCGCGCACGCTCGCCACCAAGATCCGATCGGGGGATGCTTCGAGCGTCACAATCGCATTGCCGGCATAGGTGGGACGCTTGAACTTATACGCGCCTTCCACGGCCATGGCATCCGAGATCTGCGGCACGCCCAGCAAGGCGGCGACACGCGGCAACAGGTCTTTGCCGAAGGCGGTAGAGGCAGCCAAAACGTGCGTGTAATGCGCTGCCACAGCGACGATTTGTGGTGCCAAGACGGCGGCGAGGGCGGTCTCATTGGCGCTATGGGCGACCGTGACGACGGCATCAACGCCTGCCAATGTGGCCGCATCCGCGGCGACCGCGGCGGGATCGGCTGCAAATACCGCGATGGTGACCTGCGCGTCTGGGATTTGACGGGCGCAGGTTACCGCACGGGCGGTCGCCTGGTTCAGCTTGGCGCCGTCGTGTTCGGCGATGACTAAAATCTTGCTCATCAGATCAGCCCCTTCTTCTGCAGCGCGTCCACCAGTTCTGCGACGTCTTTGACCACGATGCCCTTGGAGCGGGGCTTCGGCGGCTCGACGAACACGGTTTTGAGTCCGACGTCCGCGGCGATGCCGAGCGCGCTGAACTCAATGATGTCGAGCGGCTTTTTCTTCGCTTTCATGATGTCCGGCAACTTCACGTAGCGCGGTTCGTTCAGACGCAAGTCCGCGCTGAACACGGCCGGCAAATCCACGGCAATGGTTTCGAGACCGGCATCCACCTCACGGATCACCGTGGCCACGCTGCCCTCTAGGGTGATCTTCGAGGCGAAGGTGGCCTGCGGGCGGCCCCACAGCGCCGCGACCATCGGTGCGGTCTGCGCGGCATCGTCGTCAATGGCCTGCTTGCCCAGAATCACGAGATCGGCGTTTTCCTGCTGTGCGATGGCCACCAACACCCGCGATGCCACGAGCGGATCGACCGCTTCGCTGACCTTGACGAGAATGGCGCGATCCGCACCCATGGCCAACGCGGTGCGCAGTTGTTGCTGGGCATCCTCAGTGCCGATGCTGACGGCGACCACTTCGCTGGCTTCACCCCGTTCCTTGATACGCAGCGCCTCTTCGAGCGCGATTTCATCGAACGGATTGACGCTCATTTTTACGCCCTCGAGCGCAACGCCCGAGCCGTCCGGCTTCACCCGGACGCGGACGTTGTAGTCAACGACCCGCTTGATCCCAACCAGAATTTTACGCATGTGGTGCTCCACGCTCGCGATTTTTGCGATGCGGCACGCTATGGGAAGGGGCTGCAGGTGTCAATCTCCCTGCGGTTTTCCCCCGGGGGTGGCCGCGGCACCGTCCCGGATCACACTGTATTTTGCAGTGCAACTTTACGAAGCATTTTCCTTGATGTTAGTTTGCAGCGCGCATTGAAAACCGTCCTGCGTGAATTCAAAAACGACAAAGTAGGACGGGAGGGGGGAATCAGTCGGCGCTGGGCGCCCCTGATCAATTGAAGGGCGGTGCTACGGTGCCGCTTTTTTTTTGGCCGCCCGTCCGGGGTGCGGACGCGGTGGCGCGCGTCGATGCGCGTGCACCGATCCTGGATTGGCATGGATCTGGAGTCAGGCACGGTGCTACCGTAGCGGCCGGTGCAGTGCCGCCCGGTCGCCCTGAGGTGGCGTGTTTGATGCGCAATTCGCTCTGGCGTCTGCTGCTGGGCCGCCTGCTCTTTGGGGTGCCGACGCTGTGGGTGGTGATCACCGTGGCGTTTTTGTTGGTGCGACTGGCGCCGGGCGGACCTTTCGATGCCGAGCAACGCTTGCCGCCGGCGGTAAAAGCCAACCTAGACCGCACCTTTGGTCTAGACCGGCCCTTAGTCGAACAATACCAACGCTATCTGGGCCGCGTGCTGCACGGTGATCTGGGACCTTCCTTGCGCTTGCGGGATCGCCGGGTGATTGACTTGGTGCGCGAAGGATTGCCGGTGAGTTTGACCTTGGGCGGCCTGGCGCTGGTGTTGGCGCTGCTGGTGGGCATCAGTGGCGGGTTGCTGGCGGCGGTGCGCCGCGGCCGCGCGGCCGATCGCGTGTTGGCAGGCGTGTCGGTGCTGGCGGTGGCGTTGCCGCCGTATGTGACCGCCCCCTTGTTGGTGTGGATTTTTGCGGTGTACCTGGGTTGGTTGCCGGTGGCCGGCTGGACCGCCGGACGGTGGCTGGACTTGGTGCTGCCGGTGGTCGCCTTGGCCTTGCCCACGGCGGGCAGTTTGCTGCGGATCGTGCGCGCCAGTGCCTTGGACGTGTTGGCGTCGCCGGCTATACAAGCCGCGCGGGCGCGCGGCTTGTCGGCGACCCGCATTTTGTGGGCGCACGTGTTGCCCCCGACTTTGTCGCCGGTGCTGGCCTCCTTGGGCGGCGCAGCGGCCGGGCTGTTGGGCGGTTCGCTGGTGATCGAGAGCGTTTTTGGTCTGCCGGGCATGGGCCGGTTTTTGGTGGAAGGCGCGCTGAACCGCGATTACACACTCGTGCTGGGGAAGGTGTTGGTTTACGCGGTGCTGGTGTTGGTACTGAACCTAGGGGCGGATCTGGGCGCCTTGCTGTTGGATCCGCGCTTAGACCGGCGCGGTGCGCCGCGATGAGTCGCCTACTGCGCATACGTCTTACGCTGGCCCTGTTCGGGTTGCTGCTGGTGGCGGCGCTGGTGGGGCCTGCGCTCAGTCCGTGGTCGGTCGCGGCCTTGGACTGGGATCATCCGGCGGTGGCGCCGACGTGGCAGGCCGGGCACTGGTTGGGCACGGACACACTCGGGCGCGATGTGCTGGTGCGTAGCCTCGCCGGTTTGCGCGTCTCGCTCAGCATTGCGCTGCTGGCCAGCGCGATCGGTCTGCTGCTCGGTGGCGCCACCGGCGCGCTCGCCGGTAGCGTGGGCGGCTTCGTCGACGGCTTGCTGATGCGGATTGTGGATGTCGGTTATGCCTTGCCGGTCGTGTTGGTGGCCTTGCTACTGACCGTGGTGCTGGGTCGCGGGGCGAGCACGTTGCTCGTGGCGGCCGGCACGGTGGGGTGGTTGTCGACGGCGCGCATGGTGCGCGCCGAGACGCAACGGCTGGCCTTGGCGCCGTATGTACTCGCAGCGCGCTTGATTGGGGTGGCGCCGGTACGGCTCTTTTGGCGACACGTTCTACCCAATCTGATAGGCCCGGTGCTGGTGCAGGCGACGCTGACTGTGCCCTCGCTGGTGGTGTTGGAAAGTTTTTTGTCCTTCCTGGGCCTCGGTGTACAGGAGCCCCATGCGAGTCTGGGCAACTTGCTGCATGACGGGGCCCGCGAGATGGAGCGGGCACCCTGGTTGTTGCTCGCGCCGGCGGTGTTGTTGGTGAGCGTGGTGGGTGCACTGACGGTGCTGGGCGAAAGTGTGCGGGACGAAATTGCCCATGCAGACTGAGCAGGCGCCCCTCACGCTACAGGGCTTCGGTCTGCGCTACGGCAGCGACGTGGTCCTCGCGCAGATCGACCTGCAGGTCCGTGCCGGTGAGGTGGTGGCGCTGGTCGGGGCCTCGGGTGCGGGTAAAACGTCCTTGCTGCACGCTGTGCTCGGGCTGTCCCCGGCGGGGGCGTGTGCCGAGGGCGGCCTGTGGATACACGGCGTGGATCGGGCGCAGGCTACTGAGGTGGAGTGGGCGCGCTTGCGTGGGCGCGTGCTGGGACTGATACCGCAAGATCCGTTGACGGCGTTACCCGCCCATCGGCGCGTGGACGGGTTGCTCGATGAAGTACTACGCAGGCACCAACCGACGCTCGATCGGCGCGCGCGCCGCGCCGCGCAAGCGCGCCTGCTGCAACAGGTGGGGCTCGACAGCGCTTTGCGGCAACGCTACCCGCATGCGCTGTCCGGTGGTCAAGGGCAGCGGGTTTTGGTGGCCCTTGCGTTGGCCGGGGATCCGGCGATTTTGATCGCCGATGAGCCCACCTCGGCGCTGGATGCCGTGGCCGCGCGCGCGTTGCTGGGCTTGTTGGCCCAAGAAGCCCATGCACGCGGCCGTGCCGTACTGCTGGTCAGTCACGATCTGGCGGCGAGCGCTGCCGTGGCCGATCGGGTCGCCGTGCTGGCGGCCGGTCGACTGGTGGAGGTGGGCCCGGCCGCCGCGGTGATGTGCCAACCGGTGCACCCGTATGTGCAGGCGCTGGTGGCGGCGCGGCCGCCGTTATTGCCCCCGCGCCCGCGCCGGTTGGCGTTGGCGCCCACCGCGGCGCCCTGTGCGCAACCCCGGCACGGTTGCGCCTTTGCGGCGACCTGTGTGCGGGCGGACGGGCGCTGCGTCGAACAGATACCGGCATGGCGCACCGTAGCGGGTCGGCAGGTGACCTGTCACCACGCGCGGGTAGGGGCATGAGCGCGCTGCGCGTAGAGGGCGTGACCGTGTGGCGGGAGGGGCGGTGCCTACTGGATCGCGTGTCCTTCGCCGTGGGCGCTGGGGAGACGGTGGGCTTGGTGGGCCCCTCCGGGGCCGGCAAGACGACCTTGCTGCGGGTCGCCTTAGCGCTGGAGCGCCCCACAGAGGGCGCGCTGTACTGGGGCGATCAGCAGCCCTGGGCACTGCGTGCGGCGGCACTGCGCGGCGCACGGCGGCACGTGGGCGTGGTGTTGCAGCAGCCCGCCGCGAGTCTGGACCCGCGGCGTACGGTATTTGAGAGTGTGGCCGAACCGCTCGACACGCATGCCGGACCGCTGGGTGCCGCGGTGCGCCGCGCGCGGGTGCTGCGGGCGTTGGACCGGGTGGGCTTGGCCGCCTCGTTGGCGTCACGGCTGCCGCGCGCGGTGTCCGGCGGCGAGGCGCAGCGCATAGCCATCGCGCGGGCGCTCATCGTCGAGCCCAGTTTGGTGCTCATGGATGAGCCGACCAGTGCGTTGGACCCGTCGGCGGCGGCGAGTCTGCTGAACTTGATTGCGGATCTGTGCGGGCAGCAGACGGTGGCTTTTTTGATCGTCAGTCACGACCTGGCGGCAGTCGGGGCCTTGGCGCGACGGCTGTTGGTACTGGATGCGGGTCGGCTGGTGGCGGATGGACCGACCGATAGTCTGTATGCCGCGCCCCCGTGTGCGGCACTGGCCGCGGCGCTGGCGGCGCGCGTATAGCGCCCCTGCAGCCGCCCGCGGGGCTGCTTAGCGCGTTCCTTAGCACCCCAGCGAGCCCTCTCGGGACGGCTCGCTGGGGCAATCGCGCGCGGACGGACGCCGGCTTCAGAGCTTGACGTTCACGCCCAGTTGCACGGTCGGGCCGTAGAACTCGCGCTGGATGACACGGTCTTCGCCTTGGCCCTCGGTGAACTTGAGCGCGGTATTGGTCAGGTTTTTGACGTTGAGGTAGGTGGAGACCTGCTCGCTCAGCTGGTAACTGCCACCAAAGTCCACCGAGAAGCGCGCTTGCGTCCAGACGTCGGTGGCCGCGGAGGGGCCCATCGCGAAGATGTTGCGGCTGGTGTAGTAGGCGCCGAGGGTCAGGCTGAGGCCGGCGTGTGTGTACAGCATTTCGAAGTTGCCGGTGATCCGTGAGGTGGACGGCAGGATCGAATCCCGTGTCAGGGTCGAGTTGCCGCTCGCATCCAGCACGGGCAACTTGAACTGCGACGAGACGAGCGTCAGGTTGCTGGCCATGCCGAGGCCACCCCAGGCGCCCGGCAGGTCATCGCGGAAGCGCTTGACGACGTTTGCCTCCAAACCATAGACGCGCGCCGGCTTGCCGTTGGTGTAGGAGAACAACTTGGCGATGCCGAGGTTGCCCCCGGTATTCTGGCCGCCCAGCGGCACCGACTCGGTCACAATGTAGTTCTTGATGTCCTTGGCGAAGACACCTAGCGCGGCGATACCGGCGTGCGGCAGATACTTTTCTAAGGCGAGGTCAAAGCCGGTTGCCGTGGTCGGCTTCAGGTCCGGGTTGCCGGTGGACTCGTTGCCGTTGTTGTCGATGCTGGTGGTGGGCGTGATCTGCTGAAAGCCTGGGCGGGCGATCGTGGAGGAGATCGCGGCGCGGCCAATGAGATCCGGTGCGAACTCGTACCGGGCCTGTGCGGTCGGGAAGACGTTGGTGTAGTTGACACTATTGGCGACCGGACAGTTTTGATCAACCGGACAGGTCACGCCCGTACCGTCCTGCTTGTAGGCGGAGTAGGTCGCGCGGGTTTCCTCGAGGCGGATGCCCGCAACAATGCCCAGTTTGCCGAAGCCAAACTGATACTGGCCGTAGGCCGCGTAGACGTCTTCCTTGTCGCTGGTCGAGTTGAACTGGTTGCTGACCGGATCGGTGGTTTGCAGGCCGATGTTTTGCTGGTAATTGGCAACCAAGCCACCCGCACTGGCCAACGGTGTGAGCAGGTAATGCTGGCCGTAATAGCTCTCTGGCGTGCTGCCAGCGACCGATGACAGCAAGATTTTTGGTGCCGTGCCGGTGACGTTGCCTACGCCAATCGCGTACCCGGAGGCGCTGTTGGTTTTCTCGCGTAACCGGGCGTTGACGCCAAACTTGAATTCTTCGTCGGCACGATCGGTGTAGTGCGAGGCAAGCGCCAGATTGGCGCCAATCCCCCACTCATGGTCGTTAATGTCTTGGGTCCCGTTGGTCATCTTGCGCAGCGCATAGTTGCTCGGGTCATACACGTTGTAACCGCTCGGATCGACCGCCGCGATCGTCGGCCAGTTGGGGTTGGTGGTGTTGTCGTAGCGGGCGAGATTGAGCCCGCCGTTATTAAAACTAAAGTTGTAGTTGTAGGGCATGTAGTAACTGCCCTTGGTGTAACCGACGTGATAGTCGAGTTTGTTGTCGCCCATCCGGTTGACGCCGCCGATTTCGGCCACGCGCTGGGTCAGCGTCTCCTTTTCGACCTGCACATTGGTACGCATCGAGTCCACCATCTGCACGAAGCCGTTTGCATTGGCCGGATTGGGGTAGACCACTTGATCGGGCAGCGGGTTGCCGTTGCCATCGAACACGGTGCCCAGTGGATCGGCTAGGTTCCACTGCAATAGTTGACGGTATTTGTACTCGGTATAGCCGGCGTCGTAGTAACGCACGAAATAACGATTGTGCGCGTCCGGCTCATAGGCGAGGTCCACGCCATAGCCGTGGCGGCGGCGGTGGTACTGGTAGTAGCGCTGCTCGAACGCGGCGAGTACCTTGCCGTTGACGCCCCCGCTTTGCTCGTCATAAAAACCGGCCTCGGCATCGTCGATGCCGCGGCCATCGTTGTAGATCGACCCGGTCGCTAGAATGCTGAACGGTTGGTAGCCGGCGCCATCACCGCCAAAGCGCGTTGCCGCGGTGAAGGCCAGATCGGTGATGCCGGTCTTGCGTTGCGACTCCTCGCCGGTACCGAGTTTGAACTCGAGCAGTGGCTTGCCGTCCTGCGGCGCCGTTTTCGGGGTGATATCGATGGTGCCGCCGAGGGCTTCGGCGTCTTGCTCGGGCAAGTTGCTCTTGGTCAGCGTGATGGCGCCGATAAAGCCGACTGGAATGGAGTCGAACGCCACGGCGCGACCGGCACCGCTCGGGGAACTGGTGTTGGTCGGCGGCAGGCGCAGCCCACCGAACGTGGTGCTGTTGAGATCGGCATCGAGGCCGCGGATATTGACGTAACGACCTTCGCCCGTATCGGTCTCCAGCGAGATGCCCGGAAGGCGGCGTACGGCTTCGCCGGTATTGACGTCGGGGAGCTTCTGAATCTGCTCCGCAGTCGTCAACTCAATGAGATTTGGCGCTTGCTGCTGTGCGGCGCGCGCAACCTCGACGGTCGTGCGCTGGCCCATGACGAGCACTTCTTCGAGCGCGTTCGGAGTCGTCGTGGTGGCTTCTGCACCCACGGCGGCGGCGGCGGCAAGCACGAGCGCAATGGCGGTGGCGAGGGCGTACGGACGTGCGCTGAGTACATGAGACATGCGGAACTCCAGGGGGATCGGTGGACGTGTGTGGGGTGGCGTAGGCGAAAAAGATTGCTGCAGGGTGTCTGCAGGCGGATGTTTCGGTGCCCCTTTCAAGCGCCGCATGTTACGTTCGGGAGATGACAGATCCGTATTCGAAATATGCCAACGCTGTGAATTTGCATATCTTTGCGCACACACTGTCCCTGCCGATCCGGGCGTCGGCGTTGCGATCTGGCGTACACGGGTGCCTCGACGCGGGCCGTTGCGCCACACAGCGGGCGCCGGGCGCAACGCAGCGGTGGGGTCGTCTGCACGCAGGGGGCGGTAGGGGTGGTCTGGGTCCGCGGCGCTTAGGCGTGGCGGTATGCGCCGCCAGTGCAGGTGCCGTGGGCGCCGGTGTGTCGGCGCCCTGTAGGAGGGCGCGCACGCTCCGCGCGTGCGGACGTTTTCTACGGTGGGGAACCCTCGGCTTGACCCCGCGCACTGCGATCCGACGCCGGTAGATCCGTCCGGCGCGCGGGGCGGCCATGCTGCGCAGGGGCTGCAGTACGCGCGCGCTGTCGCCAGCGCGGTGCGTGTGTTGGGCCGGTCATTGCGTGGGCAAACGTAGCCATCCGGCTCGCGCTATTGCGCGTGGGCGACAGTGGGAAGTGCCAAAGCGGTGGGGGCGAACCGGCGACGCGGGGCTTTACGGAGGGTTGGCCCCCCACACGCTGCGGTGCGCGCCATGAACGCCGTCCATTGGCGCCGATGGACCCGCCGCCGCGGCGTCCGTTCACTCGGGGCTGGCGACGAGGTCTGCCTGCTCGGGGTGTTGCGCAAGGTAACGGACCACGAAGGGGCAAACCGCCACGATGCGCTCTCCACGCGCGCGCACCTGTGCACACACCGCGCTGACCAACTGCGTACCGATGCCGCGCCCCCCAAGCGCGCTCGGGACGCCGACATAGTCCAGCCACAGCACGCGGCCCACGCGTCGATAGCGTACCTGCGTCAGATGCCCAGCAACGATCCACTCGAAGCGCTGACGCGCGGGGACATCGACCACGCCGTCGGGTATCGGCATCAAAAGGTCCCGCTGATGGCAAAGGGCCTGCGCCCATCGGCATCGGGCGAGCCGAGAAACGCCAGCGTGCGCGCGAGTTCCTCCGAGACGCTGCGGCGGGCCCGCACAAAGCCCTCGAGACGATAGGAGCGGTTCTGCTCGAGCAGCAGTTGGCCGCTGACCGCGAGCGGGCCGCCCGCATCGTGTACCTGTCCGCGCAGTGCGGTCGGCGTCGCCTGCGTGGGATCGAACAGCAGGACGAAGGTGCCGAGGTCATCGTGTCCCTGTGGGGCGCGCAGGTGGGCCATCGTCAACTGCGCGTCCAGTTGCCGCGGCCAGCCTTGCTCGAGGCGTACCGCCCGGATTGTGCCGGACACACGACCCTCCCAACTCGGTCCCGTGTGTTCTGGATGCAGTGTCGTCAGGGGGAGATCCACGCGCAGGTCCTGCGCCGCGATCGTGCCATCTGACGCGCGCGTGAGGTGGCCCTCGAGGTGGCCATCCGGGCGGGTCAGTTGCAGATCCGCGGCAACCACCAGCGTCAATAAGCGCCACGGCGACAGTTGCCAATCCAGTCGTCCGAGCACGGTGCCGTCCAGCCGCAGTTGGGCGGCGCTGCCCTGCCAGAGGGTGCCCGACACCTGCTCGAGTGCGAGGCGCGACGGCAACACGCGTAGCAGCAAGGTGGCCGGCAGTGTGCTGAGGATCACGCCGAGAAAGACCAGCAGAGCCAGCGCCAGGTAGGGGCGCAATGCGCGCACCGGCTAGCGACGCACCAAGACTATGCTGGCATTGACCCGGCCGGGCGTGTCGGTATGTTCTAGCGTGGCGCTTTGTACACCCACACCGTAATCCCGACCGAGGCGGACGAACCATTGCGCCAAGGCTTCGAAGGAGGCTCCTTCAAAGCGTACGCGCAGCGCGTCATTGCCCGCAGGCTCTGTGCCCCGCAGTTCGCCGGTGAGTCCGCCATCGCGGGTGGTGGCGTCAACGACGTTCACGAGGGGCAGGCCTTCCTGCGTAGCCGGCGCGGCGGCGAGCGCCGGCAAGACCGATTGCACGTAGGCCAAATCCGCGCGCTGGCGTTCGACCCGCAGCCGCGCTTGGGTGGCCGCGCCATGCAAACGCAGTGGCACGCCGACCAACAGGAGGATCAACACGGCCAGCGCGCCCACGGCGACAAAGCGCTGCTCACGCGGTTGCAACGCCGCGTAGGTCGCTTGCCACTGTGCAAGGAAGGCGTTCACGGGGCACCGCCATTGATTTCCAGACGACCTTCGGCATGTTGCGCATCCGGGGTCGATACGCCCGCCAAGCGGGCGGCCGGACCGACCGCCTGCTGCAATTGATTCAGGGTAGCGAGATCCGCGGCCGTGATGATCGCTTCCATCGCGCCGTCGTGATACTGGATCGACTTGACGGTCGCACCCGGGGTGGCGACGACGGCGCTGCCGAGTGCCTCGAGCGCACCGATCAGACCGTCATGGCCGGCGCCCATCAGCCGACGCACACGCGCTTCCACCACCAGTCGCGGTGCGGGCATCCGTGCCGGATCGGCCGCCGGCAAGGCCTGCGCGTAGGCGGCGTGCAGTGCGGTGTCCAGACGCGCGCTCTGCCGGTGCGCAAGCACCAGATCGACCCCGGAGGCGAGCACATTCAGCAGCACACAGGCGAGCAAGACGAAGGCGGCGACGCGCCAGCGTGCCCAGCCGGCCGCGGCCTGACCGCTGGGCGTGTAACTGCCTTGCAAGAGGTTGACCGGCGGCTGACGCAAAGCCACCTCCGCGTATTTTTGCAACGGTCCGAATTCCAGCAATTGCGGGCCGCCACCGACATAGACGCAGCCCTCGGGCAGCGCGTCATCGGGCGAGGCGACTCCTTCGCGCGCGTAGAACGACGCGCTGGTGGTATACAACACGCAAGGCCCTTGTTCGGTTAGTTCCAGTGACAGGCACTGCCGCGTGCTGCGGCCGGGGATCAGGTCGGTGCAGTACGCCGCGCCATCGGCCGCGCGGACGTGGATGCGCATCCCCTCGATCAAGAGCACGGTGGTGGCGGGAATGCAGGGTGTTACTTGCAGCGCGCCATAGGCGGCTACGGGTGCGAGCGCGTGTGCGGTGAGGGTGGCAAGGCCCACCTCCAATGTCGCCCGGTCAATGAGGGCGGTCTCGACGGTGCCATCCTCGGCTTGCCGACCGGTAGCAAAATGCAGGGTGTCGAAATCCGCCGCCAATTGGTCTTCCAGGGCGAAGGGTACCAGCGTGGCTAAGCGTTTGCCGCTCTTGGGCGGCAGTTGCGGCTGCGCGAGCGCGACCACGTCGCCGGGCAAAATCCAAATCACCCGGGCGCCGGCTGCGGCCACAGCGGCATCGGCAAAGGCGCCACGCCCCGCGGGCCCGTGCGCCGCGGCAGTAGCATCCACACGCAGCCAAGCGCACTCGGCGTCGGTATCGTCGATGGGATAACGCAACAAAAAGGTATCGGACATAGTTACTCGGTCCCGAGGCTACGCAGTACAACGCGGGACTGCCCGGCAGGATTTCGTTGCAACAGACTGTACAGGGTCATTTCGGTAGTGCCAATACGCACCGAGGTGGTCAGCCGAAACCAAGTGGACGTTTCGGCTAGCAGCGCGGTCGCTGCCGCCTTCTCCTCGGCAGGCAGGATCGGTTGCAGGGCCGTGGTCACATCCCGCAGGGTAGGGAAACAACCCTTGAGCCGATAGCTGAGCAAGAGTTTGGGATCTTGTGCGAAGGCCTGCAGCGCGGGGGCGAGCGCGTCCAACACCAGACCCGGCGCGGTGCAGACATTCAAGGCCGTCCCGACCGGCAAGGCGGCGATATACGGTTGCAGCTTGCGGTAGCGGGCGAGGCCAAAGCCGGGGAGCGACAACAGTTCACTGGTGGTCGTGATGGGTCGGTTCGGGGGTCGATAGGGCGGCGTCATGCCGAGGTACACGCCATCTTCCGCGCCGTCCGCACCGGTCGCCACATTGTCCGGGTCGATCCAGTCCAGCAGCAGCGCGGCCCATTTCGGTTCCAGTTCAAGGCGGGTCAGTAGCCGCACGAACCAAGCGTAAGCGAAGGCATTTCTAGTGCCCTGCGGGGTCATCAGATTATTGACGTTGAAACGCCCGGCCAGATCTTCGACGCGGCCTGCCACTTCACCGCCGTCGATCGGCAAGGGCGGCATCGGCAGGGCCCAGGCTTGGTTTAAAGTGACTTGCTGCGCGGTGGCACGCTGCGCATCCTCGTGCAGGGTTTCGATAATCCAGTCCTCGGCGCCAAAGGCGATCTGCAACGCCTGCTCTTGCGCCAACAAGGTTGCCGCACGGCGTTGGTCGAGCGCCCCCTCGGCGCCGATGCGCGTGGCGAAGATGGTCGCCAACGCGACAATGACCAATGCGATGATCAGCGCGACGCCGCGCGCGCGATTCATCCGGGCACCTCGATCAGGCGCCTAATGATTCCTAAGTCTTTTAGTTCCAGCGTAATTTCCACCGCCCGCGGTCGCGTGCCCAGCTGCGCGGCGCTGTTGCCCGCCACCGTGCTGAGCGCCGGCCACGTCTCCTGCCAGTTGCGCTGCGCATCCATATAACGCAAGCGAATGGAGACGATGTCGGTCAGCATCTCACGCTGCATGGGGACATTGGAGAGCGTTGCATCCAGCACGGTGCTGTGATCGCGCACCAGCGTCCCATCCGCCAAGCGCCAGGTGACCCGCTGGTAGGTGGAACGCGGCAGCCCGGCGGTATTCATCCACCCACCGCGCGTCAAGGTCACCAGGTTGGTGGTGCGCGAGTCCGCCAACAGCGCCGGCACGTAGGCCGTGCCGACGACGTCGCGTACGGGGCGCGGCGCCAATTGCGCGAAGTCACTGCTGAGCAGATGCACCGTCAGTTCAATCGCACCCAGCCGGGCGTAGACGTCGCGGGTCACCTCGCGCGAACGGCGCACGTAGTTGAGCGCTTCAAAGGCCAAGCCCGACAGTACCGCCATCAAAAAGATCGAGACCAGGACTTCGAGTAGCGTGAAGCCGCGCGACGGGGCGGTCAGGCGCTTCATTGGACGCGCACGGACGGTTGGCCGGGGATGGCCGGGGTTGCGGGGACGACGGGTAGGCCGCCGTTCGTGGGCATCGCGTGTGGATCAAAGGGGTCGCCGCTCATGCTGGCGCCACCCGCTTGGGCGGTGCGCCCGGCAAAGCCCACAAGGCTGGCGAGGGGCGAACCGGCCGCATTGGCCTCGTCCCGCACCGTCACCTCAATACGCAGCAGTCCGTCGACGCCCGTTTGCGTGACCGTCGATGTCCACTGCCAGCGGCGCGTGGCGTACTCTACGGTGCCATTGGCGCTATCGACGGACGGTAGGTTCGGCCCGATGCGCATTTCGGTCAGGCGATTCTCGGCAATCCAGGCGGCGAGGACGCGATCGCGCAAGTACACCGTATTGGCCGTGGCGTTGGTGACCACCGACAAGGCCGCGCCGAGGCCGATCGCGGCGATGGCGAGCGCCACCAACACTTCAATTAGGGTGAAGCCGCGCCGGTTCATGGCGAACTGCCCGGCCGCGTGACTTTCAACGTGCCGTCGCTGACGCCTTCGACGCGGAACTCGTGGTCCGTGCCTTCGCGGGTGAACGACACCCGGTAGGTGGAGGTATCGCCGGCGGCAGAGACGATCACTTGCGGCACCACGGGGTCTTGGTCTTCGGGGACTTTCAAGAGGACGCGTTTGCCCTCCAGTTCGAGTGCCAAATGCACCCCGTCTGGCAAGCCATGCGACGCGTAGGTACGGTCCTCGGGCACGGGCCCCCAGGTGTTGGTAAAACCCGAGTACGCGAGTACTTCATAATGATCGGGGAGGAAGCGCAGTCCCAGATCGCGCCCCTCGAGTCCGGATTGCTGGGTAGCCGCTTGCAACACGTCGCACAATCGATCGCCCTCGAGGTCCAAGCCCCGGTCAATCCCGGTCACCGTGATGCGGTACAGCGCAGCGCCCGTCATCACCGCAATGATGACCAGCACCACCAGAATCTCAATCAGCGTGAAGCCGCGCGCTGTCGCGCCGCGCAACGCGGGCGTGCGCTCGCCGGGCACGGTCTACTTGGGATCGCGCAGACTGAGGTCGGCATCGTTGCCCGTACCGCCGGGTGCGCCGTCGGCGCCAAAACTCATCAGATCATACGCGGCGCCGCCGGTGCCGGGCACGACGTAGACGTAGTCGTGACCCCAAGGATCCTTGACCAGTTGTTTGACGTAGCCGTCGGCGCGCCAGTTCTTCAGGTTCGGATCATTGGGCCGGTGCACGAGCGCATCCAGACCCTGCTCACTGGTCGGGTAGCGAAAATTGTCCATGCGGTACAGATCCAGCGCACTTTCGTACAGCTTGAGATCCTCACGGGCCTTGGTAATGCGTGCTTCGTCAATGCGACCTAAGATTTGCGGGGCGACGAGCGTACCGAGAATCGCGAGGATCACGACGACCACCATGATTTCGATCAGGGTAAATCCGCGTTGGCGACGGGGCATGGGGGACTCCTCACAAATGGAGTGCCGATCATAGCAAGGTCCGGCGTCAGGGCTGTGACAAGGGTCTAATTCGGCGCGGTCGGTTATCATGGGGGTTTGGTCGTGAGGGACTGCGATGACATTAGCCGTGGTGTTTCCGGGTCAAGGTTCCCAGTCGGTCGGCATGTTGGCGGCCTTGGCGGCCGACTATCCAGAGGTCGAAGCCACCTTTGCCGAGGCCTCCGCCGTGCTCGGCTATGACCTGTGGCAGCTGGTGCAGACCGGGCCCGAGGTGCAGCTCAACGCCACCGAGCGGACGCAGCCGGCGATGCTCGCGGCGGGGGTCGCGGTGTGGCGGGTGTGGACGCGGGCGGGTGCGCCGGCCCCGGCATGGATGGCCGGCCATAGCCTCGGCGAATTCACCGCGCTGGTCTGTGCCGGCGCGCTGTCGTTCCCGGACGCGGTGGCTGCGGTGCAGTTCCGCGGGCGCGTCATGCAAGCGGCGGTGCCCGCAGGGGTCGGCGCGATGGCGGCGATTTTGGGGTTAGAGGATGGCGACGTGGAGGCGGCTTGCGCCGAAGCGGCGCAAGGCGAGGTGGTCGAGCCGGTCAACTACAACGCGCCCGGACAACTGGTCATCGCCGGTCATGCCGCCGCCGTCAGCCGTGCGTTGGAGGCGGCCAAGGCGCGTGGCGCCAAGCGCGCGTTGCTGCTGCCGGTGAGCGTGCCGGCCCACAGTTCCTTACTGCTGGGGGCCGCCGCGCAGCTGGCGACCTATTTGGCGGACGTGCACGTGCAGACCCCGCAGATCCCGGTCTATGCCATGGGCCTGGGTCGGCATGACAGCCCCCAGGCGGTGCGCGCGCAATTGGTCGCGCAGTTGGCCGGTGCGGTCCGGTGGACCGATACGGTGCGGGATCTGCTGGCCCATGGCGCGACCCGGATCGTGGAATGCGGGCCGGGCAAGGTGCTGACGGCCCTCAATCGCCGCATTGAGCGCAACAAGGACATCGCGATGTCCGCGATCGAAGATCCCGCGAGCCTCGCCGCCGCTGTGCAATGGGGAGCCTAACGATGGCATTACCTTCTTTTCGTTTAGATGGTCAGGTGGCGCTGGTGAGCGGCGCCTCCCGTGGAATAGGTCGCGCGATCTTGCACGCCTTGGCCCAGTCCGGCGCGACGGTGGTCGGCACGGCCACGACGCCCGCTGGGGCGGCAGCCATCAGTGCGGGGCTCGCGCAAGCGGGCTTTGCGGGGCGCGGCATCGTCTTGGATGTGGCGTGCGACGCCAGCGTCGCGGCGGCCCTTAACGACATCGAGTCGCAGGAAGGGCCCGTGGCGCTGTTGGTCAATAACGCGGGTATTACCCGCGACACGCTGTTGGTGCGCATGAAGTCCGAGGACTGGGATGCCATTCTCAACACCAACCTGTCGTCGGTGTTCCGCTTATCGAAGGCCGTCTTGCGCGGCATGATGAAGGCCCGGACCGGTCGCATCATCAGTATCGCCTCGATCGTCGGCCAAATCGGCAATGCCGGTCAGGCCAACTACGCGGCCGCCAAGGCCGGCATCATCGGCTTTACCCGCTCCTTGGCCCGCGAAGTGGCCAGTCGCGGCATCACCGCCAATGTGGTGGCGCCGGGCTTTATCGATACCGATATGACCCGCGCGTTGTCGGACGAGCAACGCGCGGCCTTGGCCGTGCAGATCCCCTTGGCCCGCCTCGGCAGCGTCGATGATATTGCCGCGGCAGTGGTGTTTTTGGCCTCCCCGGCCGGGGGGTATATCACCGGCGAAACGCTGTCGGTGAATGGTGGGATGTACATGCCCTGAGGGCCTTATCTCATAACTAGCTGATAGTAAAGCACAAAATGCAGCATGGCGGGGCGACGAGCTTTGCCCTAAAATGCGCCGGTTCGCGGATTGGCTGCGGGATTATGATCCCACCGACCGCAGAGAATTTTGCCTTGGCGTTATAAAGGAAAACCTAACGATGAGCAGCGTAGAAGAGAGGGTCAAGAAGATCGTTGCCGAGCAGCTCGGGGTGAAGTCGGAGGAAGTCACCAACGACGCGTCATTCGTTGACGATCTAGGCGCCGACTCGCTCGATACCGTCGAGCTCGTGATGGCGCTCGAGGAAGAGTTTGAGACTGAGATCCCTGATGAGGACGCGGAGAAGATCACCACCGTCCAGCAGGCGATTGACTACATCAACGGGCACCAGGCCAAGGCCTAAGTCGCCGCGTCGACGGTCCCGGGTAGTGTGCCCGGGACCGTCGACGACTTTAGCGTTCTATTGCGTACGTCCGGATCCCGGCTCGGGAGGCTATCTTGTCCAAGCGTCGTGTCGTCGTCACCGGTCTCGGTATCGTGTCCCCGGTCGGCAGCCAGATCAACGAGGCGTGGGACAACGTCCTGAACGGCCGTTCCTTCATTGGACCGATCACCCGTTTCGATGTGTCGGCTTACCCGACCCGGTTCGCCGGCGACGTGCGCGGTTTTCATGTCGAGGACTACCTGCAGCCTAAAGAAGCGCGCCGGATGGATCATTTTATCCAGTACGGCTTTGCCGCGTCCTCGCAAGCGTTCAAGGATTCGGGCCTGACCGTGACCGAAGCCAATGCCGAGCGCATTGGGGTGGCCATGGGCGCTGGCATCGGTGGGCTCGACACGATCCAACAGACCCATCACAAGTTGCTGGAGGCGCCAGGGCCGCGCAAGGTGTCGCCGTTCTTTATTCCGGCGACCATCATCAACATGATTTCCGGGCACGTGTCCATCTGCTACGGCCTGAAGGGGCCGAACTTGGCGATGGTCACCGCGTGCACCACCTCGACGCACAGCATCGGTATTGCCGCGCGCCTCATCCAGTATGGCGATGCGGACGTGATGATTGCCGGTGGCGCGGAAATGGCGCTCAATCCGCTGGGGGTTGCTGGCTTCTGCCAGGCCAAGGCGCTGTCGGAGCGCAACGACGATCCGACCAAGGCGAGCCGTCCCTTCGATCGGGATCGCGATGGCTTCGTGATGGGCGACGGCGCGGGTGCCATCGTGCTCGAGGAGTACGAACACGCCAAGGCCCGCGGCGCCCGTATCTACGCTGAATTTGTCGGTTTTGGCATGAGCGGCGATGCCCATCACATCACCGCGCCGCCCGAAGATGGCGATGGTGCGCGGCGCTCGATGCTGGCCGCCATGAATGATGCCGGTATCCATCCATCGCAATTGCAGCACATCAACGCGCACGCCACCTCGACGCCGCTCGGGGATGTCGGCGAGACCATGGCGCTCAAGCGCGCTCTGGGTGATGCGGCTTACAAGGTGGCGATCAGCGCGACCAAGTCGATCACCGGCCACCTGTTAGGGGCGGCGGGTGCAGTGGAGGCGATTTTTGCAATCCTGGCCATTCGCGACCAGGTCGCGCCGCCCACGATCAATCTGGATAACCCGGATCCGCGTTGCGATCTCGATTACGTGCCACAGGTGGCCCGGCCGATGCTGATCGATGTGGCGCTGTCGAATTCATTCGGCTTTGGCGGCACGAACGGCAGCTTGGTATTCCGACGACTGCAGTAAGTAGGCCGTGACTGCCGGCACTGCAGCACGGGTGGTTCGGCGGGACTTGCCCGGCGCCCGTCCTGATTTTTTGCGTGCGCACGCCGCGCAGCCCGAGCGCTTGCCGTTCCTCTTAGAGAGCGCCAGTCATGGCACGGCGCTTGGCCGCTACGACATCCTCATGTTGGCCGGTACCGAGGCGCTGGTGCAGGACGGCGCGGGTATGCTCAGCGGGGAGGCGGCCGATCACCGGCAATTTCTCCCCGCGCTGGATGCCTGGTTCGCCGCGGCGCAGATCCCGGCGCAAGACGACGGACTACCGTTTGCGGGCGGGTGGTTTCTCTACTTTGCCTATGAGTTCGCCGCAGAGGTCGAGCCCAGACTGCGACTGCCGTTCGGCAGCAGCGTGCGCGCTTATGCACGACGGGTACGCACCGCGGCGATCTGGAGCCATGAGCAGCAACAGTTGTCCATCGTGCATGAAGTCGGCGCAGAGGCGGAAGCGGAGTGGCTGATCGCGCTGTTGCCCGCGGCCACGGCGGCCGCGCCATTGCCGGTTTTGCCGCCACTGCACATCACGGAGGATGACCCGGAGCGCTATCGAGAGGCGGTCCGCCAGGCGCGGGAGTACATCGCAGCCGGTGACGTCTATCAGGCGAACCTGGCACGGGAATGGCGCGTGGCGCTGCCCGATTCGGTGACCCCGGAACTCTTGTACGCGCACTTGACGCGCGCGAACCCAGGTCCGTTTTCCGCATTGGTGCGATTGCCGGGCGCGACGGTCCTGTCGACCTCGCCGGAACGACTCGTCCGTGCGCGCCACGGCCGGATCGACAGTCGCCCCATTGCCGGCACCCGCCCGCGTCGCGGGGACGATGCAGCGGTGATCCAGGAGTTGCTCGAGAACGTCAAAGAACGTGCAGAGCACGTCATGTTGGTGGATCTGGTGCGCAACGACCTCGGCCGCCTCTGCGTCGGCGGCTCGGTACAGGTGGACGAGTACATGGGCGTGGAGAGTTATGCGCACGTGCATCACATCGTCTCGAACGTGACGGGCGTATTGCGTGCGGGAGTGCGGCCCGGTGAGATTGTGCGCGCGCTCTTTCCCGGCGGCACCATCACCGGCTGCCCAAAAGTGCGCTGCATGGAAATTATTGCCGAGCTGGAAGGTCGGCCGCGCGCAGCGTACACAGGCTCGCTGGGCTACCTCGGTCGGGACGGCCGCATGGATCTCAATATCTTGATACGCACGGCGATGGTGTCGGACAGCGGTACGTCGCGGGAGTTGTCGATCCTGGCGGGCGCGGGCATTGTGGCGGAGTCCGACCCGCAGCGAGAATTGGATGAGACACGTGCCAAGGCGCGTGGTCTGCTGCGGGCGCTGGGCGCACGGGAGGCCTGATGCTCTGGATGGATGGCGTGCTCAGCACGACGGGCGAACCACTCGATCGCGGACTGGAATTCGGCGACGGCCTGTTCGAGACCCTCGCGGTCGTTGCGGGGCGTCCGCGCTTATTGGCGCGGCATCTGGATCGGTTGGAGCGCGGTTGCGCGCAGCTCGGGCTGGTGATGCCGGACCGTGCGCAGCTGGCGGCCGAGGTGGCGGCGGCCGCGGCCACCCCGGACGTGGGCTTGGTCAAACTCGTGCTGACGCGCGGTGCGGGGGGGATCGGCTATGGGGTGGACGAGAACCGTGCGCCACGGCGGTACCTGTATGCGGGCCCAGGACGTGCGCGGCCGCTGGATCCGCTGGCGCGTGGGGCGCGCGTCGCGGTGCTACCGACACCGCTGGCGATCCAGCCGCGCCTAGCCGGTATCAAACACCTCAATCGCTTGGAACAGGTGCTCTTGCGTCGGGATGTCGCAGCGCTCGGTGTGGATGAGGGCTTGGTGAGCGACGGCGCAGGACGCTTGATCTCGGGCACGATGTCGAATGTGTTTCTGGTGCTGGCCGGCCGCGTGGTCACGCCGCTGTTGAGTCGCTGCGGCATTGACGGCGTGATGCGTGGCGCGGTGCTCGAGGCGCTGGTGGCGCAGGGCTGTACGGTGGCGGTGCGCGATGTGGGCTTGGAGGCGTTGGCGGCGGCTGAGGAAATCTTTCTGACCAACGCGCTGATCGGGGTCTGGCCGGTGACGCAGATCGCGCAACGTTTCCTGCCGGTCGGTGCCGTGACACGGGCGGCAGCACAGGCGGTGAGCGCGTGGTGACACGGCGCCGTCGGCGTGGTCGCTGGGCGTTGTTGCTGCTGATCGGGCTGCTGGGCGCGGCCGCCACGCTGCGCACGATGCAACGTTGGTGGGACGCGCCGCTGGCAGCGCTGACTGCACCCACCGTACTGGAGATCGCGCCGGGCGAACGGGTGGGGCACATCGCCGAGCGCCTGGCGCGGCTTGGCGTGTTGGATTATCCGCGTACGTGGGCGTGGCAGGCCCGTGCGCGCGGACTGGCCAGCCACATACGGGCCGGAGAATATGAATTAAAAGCGGCCGCCTCACCCGGGGAGGTGCTCGCGCTACTCGTCTCGGGCAAGGTATTACTACACCCGGTCACCTTGGTCGAGGGCTGGACCGTAGCGCAGGCGCTCAGCGCGGTGCACGAGCAGCCGTTTCTGAAGGTCAGCGGCACCCTGCCGGGCGGGCTGCAGCCGCTGGCGGGGGCGCACGATTCGCTGGAAGGGCTGTTGTTCCCCGATACGTATCTGGTACCCAAAGGCACCACCGATCTGGAGGTGCTGCGCCTCGCCCAGGCCCGTCTCACCGCGCAATTGGCGGCCGCCTGGGCCGCGCGCGTTCCCGGGCTGCCGTATCAGCGCCCGTATGACGCCCTGATCTTGGCGTCGATCATCGAGAAGGAAACCGGCAACCCCGACGAGCGGGCGCATATTGCGGCGGTGTTTATTAACCGGCTGCGCCGCGGGATGCGGCTGCAAACCGATCCCACCGTGATCTATGGCATGGGTGCGCGCTACGCCGGCACCCTGCGCAAAAAAGACCTCACGACCGATACGCCCTGGAACACGTACACCCGGGTCGGGTTGCCGCCCACGCCCATTGCCTTGCCCGGCGCGGCCTCGCTGGCGGCAGCGCTGCACCCGGCGGACGCGGACGATCTCTTTTTTGTCGCTACGGGTAGCGGCGACGGTCGGCATACGTTCTCCGCTACGCTGGCGGCGCATAATGCGGCGGTGGCAGGGTATGTGGCGCGGCAGCGTCAAAAGGTCCAGCAGCGATGAGTGGGTGCTTCATTACATTCGAAGGGGTCGAGGGGGTCGGCAAGTCCACCCAAGTTGCCCGGCTCGAGGAAGCCCTGCTGGCGCGTGGCTTGGACGTGCTGGTGACGCGCGAGCCCGGCGGTACCCCGCTGGCCGAACAGATCCGTGCGTTGGTGCTACATCACCGCGGCGAAGCGCTGCCGGATGCAGCCGAGTTGTTGCTGATGTTTGCAGCACGGGCGGTGCATACCGAGAATTTGATCCGGCCGGCGCTGCAACGCGGCGCGTTCGTGCTGTGTGATCGCTATACCGATGCAACCTATGCGTATCAGGGCGGCGGGCGGGGCATTGCGGACGCACTGATCGATCCGCTTGCCACGCTAGCGCAGCGTGGCTTGTGGCCACAGTGCACCATTTTGCTCGATGCGCCGGTCGCACCGGCGTTGCAACGGGCGCGGGCGCGGGCCGGTAAGACCGACCGCATTGAAGGCGAGACGCTGGCTTTTTTCGAGCGCGTGCGGGCGCGTTATTTGGCGCGCGCCGCGGCTGCACCGGAGCGCATTCAGGTGGTCGATGCGACCGGCACACCCGAAGCCGTGGGCGCACGTATTTGGGCCGTTGTGCGTCCGCTGTGGGGCGCGATGTGAGCGAGATCGCCGCACTAGCACCAATCGATCTGGCGGCAACCGCGCCGTGGTTGCTGGCCGCGCGGCAGTCCATCGCCAATGCGGCGCGGGCCGACCGCTTTGCGCAGGCTCTGCTGCTGCAGGGGATTCCGGGCCTGGGCAAGGCCGCGTTAGCGGAATGGATCGCGCGTTACGCCCTGTGTGATCAACCGGACGTGGATGCCTGCGGCGTCTGCCCATCCTGCCAGTTCTATCGGGCGGAAAATCATCCGGATCTCTATCGCGTCGGTGTGGAGGAGGGCAAGAAGCAGATCTCGATCGACGCGGTGCGCGAGATGATTGCAGCGCTGTCCCTCTCCAGTTACCGCGGCCGACGTAAAGTTGTCGTGATCCAACCTGCTGACGCGCTGAATGTGAACGGGGCCAATGCCTTGCTCAAGACACTCGAGGAACCGTCGGGCAGTGCGCTGATTATTCTGGTCGCGGTGCGTCCGGAGAAATTGCCCGCCACGATTGCCAGTCGTTGCCAGCGCATCAAATTGCAGGCGCCGGCTACGGCAGTGGCGCTCGCGTGGCTGGAAAGCCGCGTGGCAGCCCAAGATTGGACCCTGCCGCTGGCACTGAGTGCCGGCGCGCCGTTGGCGGCCCTGACGTTAGCGGCGGTGCCGAAGGTGGAGCAGGAAATGGCGCAGTTACCGCAACTGCTCGGTCGCGGGGATGCGGATATTCCGGCGCTAGCCGAAGCGTGCCAGAAACACTATCCAGCCGAACGGCTGCGTTGTCTGGAATACTGGATCAGTGAACGGATCCGCTACGGGCTGACCTCTGCGGCACCGGACGCAGGGGCGCCTGCGGGCTTGTCGGCGGCGGTGCGGCGTCGGCATATTCAAGGGCTGTACGGCCTGCTCGACGAAGTGCGGCGCGCGCGCTTGTTGCTGCTGAGTTCGAACGCAGCGGTGGCGCTGTTGTTCGAGCAGGTGTTTGTGTCGATGGCACGAGAACTGGAATGGTTGCGCGCGGCGTCGCGCCGGACCTGAGGAATTGACGATGTCGACCAACTTAGGCAAACCGGGCTTGTTAAACCTGACCATCAAGGACAAGTCGGCGCTGTATCTGGCCTATATGCCGTTCGTGAAGAATGGCGGAATTTTCATTCCGACCAACAGTCCGTATCTGCTGGGCGATGAGGTGTTCATGTTGCTCAGCCTGTTGAACGAGGATGAGAAAATTCCGGTTGCCGGCAAGGTGGTCTGGGTCACCCCCAAAGGGGTCTCCGGCCGTCGCGTGGCGGGGATTGGCGTGCAATTCTCCGAGCAGGATCGTGGGACGACGCAAAAGAAGATTGAGTCCTATCTGGCTGGGGCATTGGGTGGGGACAAGCCAACCCACACGATGTAGCGCAAGGCCGATTCTGGTCTCCGGTAACCCCCACGACGCCGCTCGCGGTGCTGGGAAACCCAATCGCCTACGCGTCACCACGGGCACATGCTTGGCGACAAACGCTTTCGCAAGCTACGCGCATCGGCCGTAGGGGTGTCTGGGCGTGGCGTTGCGGGTACTGGTGGGCCGTGCGCTGCGCAGAACCATGGGACGACGAGCAGTTCTTTATTGCGTGCGGATGCGTGTATGGCGGCCGCGATCGTGATCGCGCCATGCTGCGATGGGCCAATTGCAGGCGCCGTGCCCCGCGCGGGGCCGCTCGTGTGCGGCTTGCTCGTGTCGCCCAAGCGGTTGGCGCCTGCACGGGTCGCGCCAGCAAGTGCATGGCGTTCTATTGGAACGATGTCCGGTGCGCGTCGGCGCAGATACAAAGGTCTGCATGCGCCGCCGCCTAGGCGGCGCAGGAAGGACCATCGCGTGTCGTCACGTGGCGCATCCCAACACGATGTGCGCGCAAAATGACCGGTTCACACTGCAGGCCGCGGTGCCGCCAGAGGCGTATGGGTGGCCCTGGCTGTTGGTCGGTGCACGTGCTGAAGCCGGCGACAAAAAGCGCCGGCCTGGTGCGCAGAAGGTCACGGTTGCGCCCAATCAACCGGCACCTGCCTCACGCCTGCACGACCGCTGGGATCGCCGTTGCAAGACGACGCTGCGTGTCCAGCGCGCGGTTACTGCAGCGTGTTGCTGACGGCTTGGGCAACCCGAATGAGCAGGCGCCCACCGTAAAGCGTTTCTTTTTCCGTTTCGGCTAGAAATTGCAGTTCCACCGGCCCGGTGACCTCAAAGGGTTGCGCCTGCAAGACAATCTGCACATGGTAACTGCTCTCATCCGCAGGGTTCGGTACTGGTAGCGAATCTTCTGCAAAGTCAGCGGTGAGGTATTCCTTGCCATCGCGCAGCACGCGCACGACCAGTCGGGTCATCGGGCGATCCGACCGGGCCAACACCCGAAAAAAGAAACACAATTTGGGTAGGGTGGTCGGCGCTTCGCTGACGCACAGATCCCCTTGGTAGACCCCCACTAGTGTGGATTTGTGGCCCACTTCCTCGCGCACGTCATCACAGACGAGCGTAGTCAGAGTGCGGGTTGAGGATGATCGCATGGCGTCTCCGCGCAGGCTGGGGGGGGTATAACGGCTGGCCGGTTTCATCTTACGCGTCCGCCGTCCCGATGGGGCTGGCATTGCACCAGGGCAAGGGCCGCGTCGGTAGGCATGACGCGGTAGTAACGAATCGCGACGGGGCACCCAATCGCAAGCGTGTGCGCACGCACCTGCGCCGCGCGCACCGCCACGCGCGCTTGGATTTTGGTCTCGTATTCGGGGCGAGAGAATTCGAAACGCACGGAGAACCACAGTCCGTCGTAGCGACGAGGCAATGGAGTCACCGCAAGGATAAGACCCTCGGCCAGGGTGCCATGGGCGCACAGATCGCGCCACCACTGCCGTCGCGTCCGCTGCGCGTACGCGACGGGCAACAAAAAGAGTCCTAGCACAAAGACCAGCAGCAGGATGACACCCATGATTTGTCCTGCTAGTCCCTAATCGGTCAGTCTAAAATCGCAAATGAGGGGTAGGTGATCCGAATAGCGCAATTGCGGGATGCGGAAGTCCACCACCGCAAGGCCCTCGCTGTAGAGAATAAAGTCGAGTTCCATGCGCGGTTGGTGGCTTGGGTAGGTTTTGAGACTGGTCGCGTTGGCGCTGCGTAGGTGCGTCGCTTCCCGGAACAAGAACATCTCGTCCTCGCCGAAAAAGGTATTGAAGTCCCCGGCGAGAATCACCGGCTTTGTGCACGCCCGCACCAAGTCGTGCAGCGTTCGTAACTGTTCCTGGCGGGTGCGGTACTTGAGTGAGAGATGCACAAGGAACACCACCGCATGTTCCAGTTCCAGTTCGATGATCAGGCGCTTCATGCCGGTATCAAAATAATGAAAGCGTTGCCCATGCATGCGCGGCGCGGCCAGAATCGCGTTCGCCTGTTTGCGCACGATCGGCATCAGCGCGCTCAGCGAGTCAAGTCCGTACTTGCACTCGTAAGTGGAGTAGTGCCCGAGCGCCGTTGCAATGTATTCGACCTGATTGATCATGCCACTGCGCATGGAACCGGTGTCGACCTCGACCAGACCAACGATGTCCGGATCCTCGCGGCGGATGAAGTCGGTGATGTCCTCGAGCGCTTGCCGATTCGAGCGCAGATACCCCGCCCCGGGTACGGGCAGATGGAACGCCGGGCCGGTCCCGGTGGCGTAGCGGATGTTGTAGACGAGAATGCGCATAGGTACTCCGCAGAGCCCCGATCTTACCGTCTTCCGGCCCCATCGGTGCGGTACAGTCAGCGCTTCGCAACGAGGGATGGACCATGACGAATACGAGTGCAGATGTACCCCTGCGGATCTACGTCAGCCACCGGTTTGCGGCCGACGAGGAGTATCTGCGGGTACTGGAGTACCTCGACGGGGCGCGTCGACTGCTCTATCAGTTGGTCTCGGCGCCGGATGCGTGTCCGCCAGAAGGGCGCGAAGGGCAGCGGGAGGCTTGGCGTCGGCAGATTCAAGCGGCGGAGGTCGTCATCCTGCTGGCCGCCCATTTTGATCTGGACCCTGAGGCCGTGGCGTTCCAGGCGCGGTTTGCAGCAACGGCGGCAAAGCCGCTTTTGGTGCTGCGTCGATTTGGCTCCGTCCTGGAGCCGCTGCCGACATTGACGCGGGGGGCGCACGCGGTATTGGATTGGAATGCGCGGAGTTTGGCCGACGCACTGCGCCGTTTTGGCCGCCAGCAGGAGGCTCGCCGCTGGGACACGATCGAATTTACGTCGGAGTAAGGCGATGCCGTTGGGAGGGTCATCGCTGCATTGCGCACCTTTGCGGGGGCGCTGCCGTCACGGTAGGGCGCAGGCAGTCCACGCAGTGGGGGGCGGGGTGAGCCCGCAGGGTGCTGTCGCCCAAGGACTCCGGTGTATGCGAGACGTTGCAACCAATAGGGGGTGCCTATGTTTTCCTACATTTGTTTAGGGACGAATGATCCAAAACGGTCGCGCGTATTT